>JAAYCR010000048.1 GCA_012729675.1 Phycisphaerae bacterium
CTGATCAAATGGCCGAAATCGTACAGGCAAATTCAAATCGTTTGTAGTTGTTTTTTTGTTCAACATATTGTAAATTATGAAGTTACAAGAAAATCAAAATTCAATAACCGGACAGTAGTGATATTTGCTTTGGTTTTTGTGAATCCTGTGTCTATAATGGAGCACCAGTGTCGCCAAATTGATATAAATTGCGTGGTATTGTCCAATAGTCGATATTTAAAGCAATGTTAACTCGAATGGAAAAGGATTTCTATAAAATCCACGACCTTTCTGATGCTTGGATTCACCCTCACTTTACTATTTTTAATCGGGCTTTCCATTGCCGATACCCCCCTTGGCTAACGTGGCGCGGGCCGACCAACCTGTACCAATTCCGAGTCGTCTACCTGGACCGCAACACCTGCAAGACGCTCTGGCAGACCCAAGTTAAGGAAGCCCTGCCGCACGAAGACCACCACGGCGACACCGGCTATGCCTCGTATTCGCCCGTCACCGACGGCAAGCACGTCTGGGCCAGCTAAGGTTCACAGGGTGTCTATTGCCTGACCCTGGATAGAGAGATCATATGGCAAATAGAGTTGCTGAGAATGCGGATGCGCGGTTCCTTCGGAGAGGGCAACTCGCCCCTGCTGGTCAGCGATACGCTCTACCTCAAGTGCAAAAAATTCTTCTACGCCATCGCTGCAAGCAAATAGGCCGCTCAAACGCCTCCGCCGTAATGCAAACCGTTCCTGACCTTGGTCAATTCCCGACAGGTCTCCGCATACTCGGTCGTCTCCAACGCCGCTAACCGATTTAAAATTGCAGATTCGAGATTTCAGAGGGACACGGAGTGGTTTATGGGGATGCTTTCATGCGGGCTACGCCTTGGGGGTCTCCGACGATAATGATGCTGTCTTGCGGCTCGAGCACATCCGAGGCCCGCGGTGAGGTGATCTGCTCTTTGCCCCTGCGAATCCCAATCACGGTGACTCCAAAGGTGTTCGGAAAGTTCAACTGCTCCAGCATTCGGCCGCACCACTCGGAGTCAGGCTGTACCGTGATCTCATCGACATCAAAGGCCTTGGCCTGTTCCTGCGGGGCGCCCAACTCGCGTGCCTGAAAGAACTTCACAGCCTTTGCGCTCTGTTCGGGTGTACACAGCAGTACGATGCGGTCGCCCGGATACAGGCGAAAATCGGGACGGGGATTGAAATGCACTTTGCCGGCTCGGCTGATGGCCAGAATGGTGATGCCCAACTCACGCCGGACATTCAGTTCGAGTAGTTTTTTGCCGGCAAACACCGTCCCCGGCTGAAGACTGACTTCCTCCAGCCGTGCCGGCCAGTCCCGCAGCCCCGGCAGCGATTGAATCGCCCCCGTAATGGTCTCGGCCGCCTGATCGGCTGCGTCATTGAACGGCTCAAGCACCAGATGGGCGCCCATTTTACGATATTCCTCCGCATAGGCGGCATTCTCGGCCGTCAGGGCAACGCGTCCGCCAAAGCCCGACTCCTGCAGAAAGCCGAACAGTCCCGCATTCAGCTCCCGGTCGCGCACGGTACACACCACCCACATCGCCTCACCGAGCGGAAGCTGAGTGAGGATTTCCGGATCGCCGACGTCGCCGTACATCACCGTCATTCCCAACTGACGCCCGCGCTCGAGTGAATTGGGGTCAAAGTCCACCGCCAGCAGCGTCCACCCGTGATGCATCAGCCGGTTAGCCAGCGCGCTGCCGTAATTGCCCAGCCCCATGACGATGATCAGGTTCTGTCCCGTTCTCGGCGGAGGGGCGTCCGCCTGCGCCTCGCGGTAAGGATTGCGCCGCTCGAAGAGACGCAGCACGCCCGACAGTCGCGCATACAGCGGCCCTGAATACAAAATCATATAGGTCGAAGCAAAGATTGTCACCAGCCCCACCAGTGTTATCAGGCTCATCGTGGATGCGTCGATATGCCCCAGCGACAACCCCAACGCCGCCAAAATCAGCGAAAACTCACTGATCTGCGCCACTGTCAGCCCCGCCATAAATCCCGTTCGCCGGCGATACCCCATCACCCCCATAATCGTCATAACGATCAGCGGATTGCCGATCAGCACGAACGCCGAAAAAATTGTCGCGCGCCCGAACTCGGCGCCGATAGTCGAAAGGTCAATCTTCGCCCCCAGATGGATAAAGAAAAACAGCAGCAGAAAATCCCGCAGCACCACCAGCCGCGACCCGATGGCGTCTCGCTGCGGCGTGGAGGCCAGCGAGATACCCGCCAGAAACGCCCCGACCTCTTTGCTGAACCCCAGCATATCCGCCGTCGCCGACAGCGCCACCGCCCACATAATGGCAAACAGCACCAGCATCTCCTGCGAGCATGACAGAAAATTCAGCACGCGATGCATCACATACCGCATCAGTAAAATAATCGTCGCCAGCATCAGAAAGCCCCGCAGCAGCACCCACATCGCCTCGGCCAGCAGACTCCGCTCGCTTTGGCCGCCGCCGAACGCCGTCAGACCGATCAGCGCCAAGATGGCCGCGATATCCTGAACGATCAGAAACCCCACCGCTATCCGCCCGTGCAGCGAATCGATCTCCTTTTTATCCGACAGCAGCTTGACGATGATGATCGTGCTCGAAAAGGTCAGCGCCACCGCTACAAACACCGCCGTGACGAGTTCCATGCCCATCCACAGCGCAATCGCCAGCCCGACTAAAGAGGTAAACGCCACCTGCCCCAGTCCCGTTGCTATGGCCACCGGCCCGACCGTTCGGATCATCTTGACATCCAGCCGCAGCCCGACGACAAACAGCAGGATCGAGATGCCAATATTCGCCAGTAGCTCCGTCTCATGCCCGGACCGCACAAGCCCTAAAAACGCCGGCCCAACCACTATCCCCGCAAACAGAAAGGAGATAATCAGCGGCTGACGCAACTTCAACCCCACGGCCCCCATCGCCGCCGCAATAGCCAGCACCCCGGCCACTTCGATATAAGGTGTCCATTCCATAGATTAAGCATACTCGGCAAAAAATCGTCAAGAGCGCGGGGTTAATTAAAAGCCGCCGCAAGGCCCGATCACTGTCGATAATCGCCTGAAGGATAGCAGGTTACAAATCAAAATTCAACCGTTATTCCGCCTGCCGCCGCGGATAAACGATATTTTTAAAAATAGAGTTGCATGAGATTGGATGACGGGTATAATCACTGGAAATAGCCGATTATGGTTCCGGAGGTTGTGATGAAACAAAGCGAGGCGTTGTACTTCAGAGTAATTTTAGTTTGATATCCGCAGTCTGTGTTTGCGCGCAGAGCGGAAAACCCATAAAACAAAGAGTATCACAGGGTCGTGGGCAAGGATGCCCGCGGCTCGATTACACCTGCGGCATTTTTCACTATTCCCCCAAATTGACCATTAAAAAGAGTCCGGAATACCGATACTTTTTGTGTTTTTTCAAATATCCCTTTTTTATCGCTGATAATAAGGGTTTTATCAGGCCTGTTCGCTTGTTTTTTTCATTTCTTTTCTTGACTTTTTGACCTCTACTTGCTATGGTACACCAAAGAAAAGCCTCCTCATCTGAGGGGCTTTTGCGTTTTTTTATGAGATGCCACGGAAGGCCTTTCAAGGGTGCAGCGGCCGGCTTAGGAACCGTTGCTCACCGCAAAATGTGATAGGGGTCAGGACTCACGTGGGTCCGCCTGAAAACGGTTTTGTTGGAAAGGTTTGACATTTGGCTTATTGGGAGAAAATCTTGCAGATGCTCGCATCGAAACCGGGCAAAGCCCACGTCTCGATTGGGGCGTTATTGGGGGTGTTTTTACTGGCTGGTGCATTCTGTCTGACGCTGGCGATGGCCGACGGAGCGATCTATCTGCGCACAATGATGCCGGTGGAGCCAGCGGCAGAGGCGTTACCACAGGAGCCTGATACAGCTCAAACAGCCGACGCGGACACCGAACAGTGGTTGATCGATCTGCTTTATCAGGACGACCAGGATCTCGTCTATCAAACGGTTCAAGACGACCCGCACTGGCACGTCGTGCGGATGCGCGTGACGGCCTATTGTGCGTGTGCGATCTGCTGCGGCAAGTGGTCCGACGGCATCACCGCCTGCAACCACCGGATTCGGCCGGGGGACACCTTCGTCGCGTCCGATCCGATGTATCGTTTCGGGACCGAAATGATCGTGCCGGGATACAACCAGAATCAGCCGGTCGAGGTCAAAGACCGCGGGCGCGTCATAAAGGGCAATCGGCTGGATGTCTTCTTTGATTCCCATGAGACGGCCAAAAAATGGGGAACACGGCATCTCGATGTGCTGGTTCGCGAAAAATAACGAGTCGGATGTCGTCAAAATCCAAGTAAAAAGAGGCTGATTGTCTCTTTTTCGGCGACAGAGCAAATGCAATGTTGTCATTTCTTTGATATTTTTCAAAAAAATCAATTGACAGCGGCCCAAAATTGACTATACTTCTTCCTTTTGTAAAGATAACTCTGGGAGTTTTATAGGATTATGAAAAGCTTTTTAGCCAAAACCAATGAGGTAGACCGTCAATGGCGGGTGATTGACGCCGAAGGACAAGTACTCGGCCGGTTGGCCGTGAAGGTCGCGATGGCCCTGATGGGCAAGGATAAGCCTATCTATACGCCGCATGTGGACACGGGCGATTTTGTCGTGATTGTCAATGCCGACAAGATTCGCACCACCGGCGACAAGGCCGGCCAGAAGTCGTACCAGACCTACAGCCAGTATCCGAGCGGACAGAAGACGATTTCGTTTGCCAAGATGATGGAACGGCATCCCGACCGCGTCGTTAAGCTGGCCGTCAGACGGATGCTGCCCAAGAATACGCTGGGTAACGATATGTTCCGCAAGCTGAAGGTCTATGCCGGTCCGGATCATCCGCACACCGCCCAGCAGCCGGTGACGATGACCCTGTAATGTCAATCACAAGAAGAAATAATCAATAGAGCAGGAAACAGAACCGTTATGGCAGATTTGAACAATGAAAGCCCTCTGATCGACCCGAATATCCTGAACAAGGACGCAGCACCCGTTGCTGTCGCCACTACACCCCGAGGCGTGCCGGATCGCGGCGGCTTTATCTGGGGCACCGGCCGGCGAAAAAGCAGCGTCGCCCGCGTGCGGATTCGTCCCGGCTCCGGCGAGCTGCAGATCAATGAGAAAAAGGTCGATGAGTATTTCAAGCTGGAAAAAGATCGCAATGCCGTCCGCGCACCGCTCAATGCCATCGGCGGCGGGTCGGGGTTTGACATCTTTATCAAGGTACAAGGCGGCGGCACGACCGGCCAGGCCGGTGCCGTGATGCAGGGCATCGCCCGTGCACTCAAGAGCTACGATCCGGGACTGCTGCCGGAACTTCGCGAAGGTGGCTATCTGACCCGCGACAGCCGTATGGTCGAGCGTAAAAAGCCCGGCAAGCCCGGCGCCCGAAGGAGCTTCCAGTTCTCGAAACGTTAATTGTCAAGCTCGTACAAATCGGATACAATGGCCGTCGGGAAATCGCTTCCCGGCGGTCTTTTTTAATGACAGGAAATCCTCATACAATACAAGGGGTCAAAAATGGTGCGTGTTGCGATTATCGGGGCCAGCGGTTATACGGGTGTGGAGTCTATTGAGATTATCCTTCGCCATCCCAGCGCCAAGCTGACGTATCTGACCGCGCTGCCGGAAGAATGCGGCCATGTCGCCGATCTGTTCGGCCAGTTGCGCGGGCGGCTGGATATGCCGGTTGAGCCGCTGGACTTGGACAAGCTGGCGCAGACGGCGGATGTGGCGATGTGCTGCCTGCCGCACAAGGTGTCGATGGCGTTTGTGCCCAAGCTGCTCAACGCGGGCGTCAAGGTTATTGATTTCAGCGCCGACTACCGGATTAAGGACGTGGCCGTGTATGAAAAATATTACGAGCCGCATACCGACCGGGAGAATTTGGCGCACGCCGTGTATGGCCTGCCGGAGTTGTTTCGGGGTGAGATCAAAAAGGCTACACTCATCGCCAACCCCGGCTGCTATCCGACCGGGGCGTCATTGGCGCTGGCCCCCCTGCTGGCGAACAAGCTCATCAAGACGCGCGGCATCGTCGTCAGCTCGGTGACGGGCGTTTCCGGCGGCGGCAAGAATCCGTCGCCGAATTTTCATTTTCCGAATATGAACGAAAATCTTTACCCTTACGGCGTCGGCGTGCATCGCCACATGCCCGAAATGGAACAAGTCGCCTCGGCCGTCGCCGGTGAATCGGTAGAATTGCTGTTTCAGCCGCACGTCGGACCGTTTGACCGGGGCATTCTGTCCAGTGTCTATTGCGATCCGACCGGCGACATCTCCGCCAAGCAGGTGCAGGACCTCTTTCGGGACTTTTATAAAGACGAGCGTTTCGTGCAGGTGTTGGCCAAGCCGCCTGTCGTCAAGCACGTCGCCAAGAGCAACTATTGCCATGTCTTTCCGACGGTTGCCAAGGGCAAAGTCGTGGTCTTCTCGGCCATCGACAATCTCATCAAAGGCGCCTCCGGCCAGGCGATCCAGAATATGAACCTGCTGTTCAACCTGCCGGAAGCCATGGGACTGGAATAACAGAAACCACAGGTTGCACGGATTTTCACAGACAAACGCATGATAAAGAATGCCAAAAAACTTGAAGCGTTCTACAACGCATTGGATGCCCAAGAGCATCTCTCTGTAAAAGACGCAATGGCTATCTTTGATTTGCTGCATGCAGAGGCGGTTGCTGTGGGCGCAATCCATTCGGGCAATATGCTCGAAGGGATCGAGGTCGATATTCGTATTGCAGATGCAATCAACAGAGTAGGACAATGATTGAAAAGCTGACCAACGCCATTGCCGAGCAGTTGAGCAAGCGTCGCATTGACTATATGGTCATCGGCGGTCAAGCGGTCTTGATCTACGGCAGGCCGCGCCTGACGAGAGACATTGATATCACCTTGAGCATTGATACGGACCAATTTGATCGGCTGGACAATCTCTTTCATTATGTTATCGGTTTGCGAAGATGTTGAAATGAGCAGGTGTATTGCGATTGTCAAGGGAATGGATTGCGATTGACAGGCAGGGTTTTTCGTGTTATTTTTCCCGTCTTTGACGGTTTTTCGAGTGTCAGACTGTATAGAGCCGAGAGAACAGGACTTTTTCCCAGTAAAAGGACTCAATAATGGCGATTTTGGTACAAAAATTCGGGGGTACGTCGGTGGCGAATGCCGAGAAGATTCGTCGTGCCGCCCAGCGTGCGTTACAGGCGCACAAAGAGGGCTATCAGGTGGTTGTGGTGGCCTCGGCACGCGGCAAGCAGACCGATCATCTCATCGCGGACGCCAAGGAACTCAACGACGCCCCGCCCCGGCGGGAGATGGATATGCTGCTGGCGACCGGTGAGATACAGACGGTGTCGCTGTTTGCGATTGCCCTGTGGGATATGGGGCAAAAGGCCATCAGCTTTACCGGCCAGCAGGCGGGGTTTATGACCGACGACGCCCACTCCAAGGCGCGGATCGAACGGCTGGAGGTCGGCCGCGTGCGGGGGATGCTGGACGAGGGACATATCGTCATCGTCGCCGGGTTTCAGGGCATCAATGCCGTCGGCGACATCACGACGCTGGGACGCGGCGGCTCGGATACCAGTGCGGTCGCGCTGGCCGCGGCGCTGGGGGCCGAGCGGTGCGATATTTACACGGATGTGGACGGGATTTACACGACCGACCCGCGGATTTACACCAAGGCCGTCAAGATGGAACAGATCAGCTATGACGAAATTCTTGAGATGGCCAATCTGGGCGCCGGTGTGATGCACGGCCGTTCGATTGAATTTGGAAAAAAATACAATGTGCCGATTTATGTGCGCAGCAGTCTAAACGATAATCCGGGAACGTTAATTACTCACGAGGTACCGCATATGGAAAATATTCTGGTCTCCGGCGCAACGATTCAACGCAATCTGGCCAAGATTACGCTGCTGGGCGTCGATAATAAGCCGGGCAACGCGGCCACGATTTTTGCTCATCTGGCAAGCAAACGGGTCAGCGTCAACGACATCATTCAAACGGAAGTCAGCGCGGAAAAGGCCAACCTGTCCTTCACCGTTGCGCATTCGGATCTGGACGTGGCGCGTCAGGCAATCACCGACATCCGCAGCCAGGTGCATTGCTCGTCGGTGGCCGTGCGGGACGATTTAGCCGAGGTGAGCGTTGTGGGCGTGGGGATGCAGTCGCATTACGGCGTCGCCGAAAAGATGTTTACGGCCCTGGCCCATAAGCAAATCAACATCGATTCGATTACGACCAGCGAAATCCGCATCAGTTGTCTGGTGAATCTGGAGCAGGCCGAGACGGCGCTGATTGCGGTGTGCGATGCGTTTGAGCTGGACAAACCCGCCGCCGAACGTCAGGTGTAGCCTGCGGCAACTCCGAAAGGATGCTCTGATCCCGATGGCACGCGGACGCAGGACAAGGACCGCAATGAGTCGAACCAAGAAGAATGCGCTGCTGGCGGCATTCTTCTTATTAATTTTGCCTCTGGCAGTGGTGATGGATCGCCAGGTCTTGCGGACACTGCGGCAGATCGTTCGCACCGAGGTCTGGGCCAGCGAGGATGCGAAACGCTATCACAACCGGACGTTCCAGACGGCGCGTGTCGTGGACGGCGATACGCTGGATATCGCGGCCGACGACGACGATAAGGCCACGACGCGCATTCGGCTGATCGGGGTGGATACGCCGGAGACACAGCACACGACGGTCGGGCCGATGTATTACGGACAGGAGGCGACGGATTTTGCCAAGCGCCTCGCGGAAGGACGGCAGGTGACGGTGCTGTTGGATACCGTCTCGGCCGAACGCGACCGCTATGGGCGACTGCTGGCGTATGTCGTGCTGCCGGACGGGCGGGTGCTGAACGAAGCGATGATCAGGGAGGGATATGGCTATGCGGATTCGCGGTTTCGGCACAGCCGGTACGATGAGTATCTGCGGCTGATGGATGAAGCGATAGACGAAAAGGCCGGACTGTGGCAGAACGCTGCACGGGAGCAATTGCCGCAGTGGCTTCGGAGCCAGCGGCCGGAGCTGTTGCGATAAAGCACGCGACGGAAAGAGCTTTTGTGATGGGCGAAAAGCCATCCTGCGAACCACGATTCCGAGCTACGAACTAAGAACTACGAACTAAGAACTATTTATGTATCGCATTGAAACAGATGCGTTGGGCACAAGGCAAGTGTCCGCCGAGGCGCTGTACGGCATTCACACCCGCCTGCCCGCCCGACAGGCCGGCTCATCCATCATGCCGGGCAAGGTCAACCCCGTCATCCCGGAAGCGGTCAGCCAGGCGGCGATGCAGGTGATGGGCAACGACATCGTCATCGCGCAGGCCCTTCGCGGCCGGAAGCCTCGAACTGAACGCCTTTTTGCCGCTGGTCGCCGCCAATCTGCTGGACAGCATCGACCTGCTGACCACGGCCTGTGACATCCTGCGGCGGCATTGCGTCGAAGGCCTTGAAGCCGACGAAAACCGCTGCCGCCGGTCGGTTGAAACGTCCACCGCCGTCGTGATCGCACTGCTGCCGGCGCTTGGGTACGAACAATGCGGTCGGATCGCCAAACAGGCCAAGACACAGAATAAAACGATTCGGCAAGTCGTGCTGGAAGAACGCCTGCTGACCGAGGCACAATTCGAACAGCTCATCAGCCCGGAGGCCGTCTGCCGATTGGGATTTGTACGAAAACAGCAAGAAATATAGCCTGTTATAATGACAAAAACGCCGCAGACTGTATAATGTCGCTATCACGATAGATGGTACTCTTTTTGGAGCGTTATGCGATGACAGATAAATTGGTCGTATTTCAGGGCAAACAGGTCCGCCGGGTACTGCACAACAACGAATGGTATTTCTCGGTCGTCGATATCATTGCCGCCCTGACGGACAGCGACAACCCGCGAGACTATTGGTATCGGATGAAGCGGCGGGAGAAGGAATCCTCCGGGATTGAGTTGTCGACATTTTGTCGACAACTGAAGCTAACCTCTTCTGATGGAAAGAGTTATAAGACAGACACCGTCAACACGGAAGCTGCTTTCCGCATCATCCAGTCCATCCCCAGCCCCAAGGCCGAGCCGTTCAAGCGGTGGCTGGCCAAGGTCGGCTATGAGCGGGTTCAGGAGATTGAAAATCCGGAACTGGCATCCCAGCGGGCACGGGCATTGTACAAGGCCAAAGGGTATCCTGATAGCTGGATTGAAAAACGCATCCGCTCGATTGCGATACGGGACGAACTGACTGACGAATGGAAAGATCGCGGCATTAAGGAAGACGCCGAGTTTGCGATTTTGACGGCGGATATATCCAAGGCCACATTCGGCCTGACCCCGTCGGAATACAAACAACTCAAAGGGCTGAAACGACAAAATCTGCGCGACCACATGAACGACCTCGAATTGATTTTCTCCATGCTCGGCGAGGCGGCGACCACGGAAATCACCCGCAAGAACGACGCGCAGGGCTTTCCTGAAAACCAAATCGCCGCCGTCGAAGGCGGCACCATCGCCGGCAACGCCCGCCGACAACTCGAACAAAAAACAGGAAAACCCGTCGTCTCCGGCCAAAACTATCTCGACCTGAACCCCAAAAAACAAATTGCAGTAAAAGCAAAAAACAACCTAAAAGACAAGGAAGGAAAATAAGCTGCTATACCTTGTAAATTTTTTGGAGAATTGCATGAAGCCATCGCTGATTAATTATATATGTGCTTATGGGTTTCGATTCAGTACCGTAATTGGCGCACTGGCTATCATCAGTTTAATATTTTATGAATGCCGTTTTAACATCGACATGTTAACGGATTGGAGGATAGCAATTGGGATAGTTGTTTTGGTATTGATAGCAATTCCTCTGGGCTGGATTCTTGGTGCAATAATAATCTGGCCGTTTGCCTACAGGATTTGTGCATTCGTTAATGGCGCTCCGCTTATTGAGGGCGATATGGTACAAGTTCTTGTGGGTCAATTCAAAAATCAGCGAGGTGCCGTCTATGAGGTCTGGCGTGAACGACTTGAAGTCCGTATAAATTTAGGCAATGAAGCCAAAGAGAAAGTGGAAGACGTTTTTTCTTTTCACGAAGTATATAAATTTCGGAACCATTAACAATGGCTGAGTTAACACCTAAGGGAATGCGGTTACATATCGGGCTGTTCGGCCGGCGGAATGTCGGTAAGAGCAGTTTGCTCAATGCTGTCGTGCGTCAACAGGTTTCGATTGTCTCGGAGTTTGCCGGGACGACGACGGATCCGGTGGATAAGCCAATGGAGCTTTTACCCATCGGGCCGGTGCTGTTTATCGATACGGCCGGGATTGACGACGAGGGCGCGCTGGGGCAGCTTCGTATCGACAAGACCCGCAAGGCCATCGACCGCACCGACGTCGGCGTCATCGTTACGGACGGCCAGTGGGACAGCTTCGAAGAACACCTCTGCGCCGAGTTGACGGAACGCGGTGTGCCGGTTATCGCTGCGCTGAACAAGGCCGACCTCCACCAGCCGCCCGCTGAGTTGATAGACCGGTTACACGCCCGGAAGATCGGCGTCGTTGTCGTTTCCTCGACGACCGGCCAAGGGCTGGACGACTTTCGCGCGGCCCTGCTGGCGGCGGCCCCGGCGGAGTTCATCGACAGCCCGGCCATCGCCGGCGACCTGGTCGGCCCCGGACAGATGGCGATACTGGTTGTGCCGATCGACAAGGAAGCCCCGAAGGGACGGCTGATCCTCCCGCAAGTGCAGACCATCCGCGACCTGCTGGACAGCGATGCGATGTGCCTGGTCGTCAAGGAACGCGAACTGCGTGCGGCCGTCGAGAATCTCAAGCACCCCCCGGCGCTGGTCGTCACCGATTCGCAGGCCTTCAAAGAAGTCGCCGCTGTCGTCCCCCCGAACGTGCCGATGACCGGCTTTTCGGTGTTGTACTCGCGCTTCAAGGGCGATCTTATCACCCAGACGCTCGGCGCGACGGCGGTCGATACCTTGCGGCCGGGCGATAACGTGCTGGTCGCCGAGTCCTGTACGCACCACCCCATCGAAGACGACATTGGCCGCGTAAAAATTCCCAAATGGCTCAACTGTTACGTCGGCGGCAAGCTGAATTTTACGACGGTGCAGGGACAGGACTTTCCGGATGATATATCTCCGTATAAACTGGTCATTCATTGCGGCGCGTGTATGTGGAACCGGCGGTTGATGCTCAACCGCATCCTCAAATGCCGCCGGGCAAACGTCCCCATCACCAACTACGGCCTGGTCATCGCCTACAGCCTCGGCATCTTCGAACGCGCCCTCGGCCCGTTCCCCGCCGCTCTGCAGGCCTTTAAAAACGCAGGTCGAAAATAATAATGCCTCCGCCGGTTCGCGGCACCGACAAAACCGCAAACAGCCGCATTGACAACCGAAAACGTCGGCGGTATTCTATGCCTACTGATAATCGCACAAAACCCAAAGAGAGTTTCTATGTCCGGGGTCGAAAAAATCTTCAAACCTGCCCTCAGCAGGCAGCCTTTGCCTGTCTTTATCGCCCGCATTGCAGCCGGTTTTCCCTCGCCCGCGGCCGACTATGAAGAGAACAAACTCGACCTCAATAAACATCTGATCAAAAACCCGGCCGCGACCTTTTTCGTCCGTGTTTCCGGCGATTCCATGACCGGGGCGGGCATCCACGACGGCGACCTGCTGGTTGTCGATCGTTCTATCCAGCCCGTCAGCGGAAATGTCATCATCGCCGTTCTGGACGGCCAACTAACGGTCAAGCGGCTCAAAATCAAACGCGGCAAGATCACCCTTGAACCCGAAAATAAAGACTACCCTACGCACACCATCACCAAAGGGATGGATTTTGAGGCTTGGGGCGTCGTTACAAATGTAATACATTCATTATGAGTTCATTGTTTGTATTGATCGACTGCAATAACTTTTATGTCTCGTGCGAGCGGGTCTTTGCGCCAGTGCTGCGCCGTCGGCCGGTGGTTGTTCTGTCCAACAACGACGGCTGCATTGTCGCTCGAAGCAACGAAGCCAAGGCCCTCGGTATCGCAATGGGAATGCCCCGTTTCAAGGCCGACCCCCTTCTCAAAAAGAACAATGTCGCCGTTTTGTCTTCCAACTATGCCCTGTATGCCGACATGTCCGCCCGTGTGATGCAAACGTTGGCGACCTTCAGCCCTGCGATTGAAATCTACTCTATCGATGAGGCCTTTTTGGAGGTTGACAGTCGGCGGCAGGACGTTTCCGCCTTTGGCCGTGATATTCGCAAGACTGTTTTGCAGTGGACCGGCATACCCGTTTCTGTCGGCGCGGCGACAACCAAGACGATGGCCAAAGTCGCCGGGCATATTGCCAAAAAATCTCCCAAAACGGACGGCGTCCTTGCCCTGACCTGTCCGCGTCACATCGCCTGTGCCCTTGAACGCACCGATATCGCCGACGTTTGGGGGATCGGCCGCAAGCTTTCGGCCGCATTCAAACGCCTCGGCATAACGACCGCCGCACAGCTTGCAAAGACCGACCCGCAATGGATTCAACGGACGTTCTCGATCACCGTCGCCAAGACCGTGCTGGAGCTTCAGGGCTGCGCCTGCATCGAATTGGACGATACGCCCGAACCGAACAAGAGCTTCACCGTTTCCCGTTCATTCGGCCGGCCCATTGAGCAAAAGGATTCTCTCGTCGAGGCCTTGTCCCTGTTTACCGCCCGCGCCGCCGAGAAACTCCGCGCGCAACAGCAATGTGCCGCTGTTCTGACTGCGTTTGCGATGAGCAGCCGCTTCGACAAGCAAAACGCCTATTACAATACCGCCAGCCGCATCTTCGACCCGGCCGAAGACAGCAGCCGCGTGTTTATGGCCGCCATTGCCGCGATGGGCGAACGCCTGTTCCGCCCCGGCGTCGCCTTCAAAAAAGCCGGCGTCATCCTGAACCGGTTAACCCCAAAACATCACGGCCGGCTTGATCTCTTTACCGATCCGGCACAGGTCGCCCGCGACGAACGGCTGATGCGGGCACTTGATGCGGTCAACCGTACCGGAAATCATGTTTTTTTTGCCGCCGAGGGGATCGACAAACCCTGGCAAACCCGTTTTGATCACCGCTCCGCCGCCTACACCACCCGCTGGGATGAAATTCCTGTCGTTTTTTGAAAAAAACACTTGACATCTTGCCGCTGCTGAGGATAGGATACTACCCAGTGTTCCAAAGGGTGGAACCGACCTCTGATGCATGTCAAACCTAAGCCCTTCTTAATAATAGATTTATGGTTTATTTTTAAGGAGATTCGGCCATGGTGACGACACAAGCAAACCTTTTCTCAGAACCCGCCTATTCCGAAACCGGGGTCTGGTGTGAACTTTCCGCCGACATTGACCCCGCCGAATGGGCCGCACTCTGCCGCACGCTGGGGGCGCTTCCCGCCGCAGATTTCCAACGGCTCAAAAAGAAGCTCGCCCCCCATCCAGACAGCCTTAAAAATCGTTTCAAACGGCTCTTTGCATTCGAACAAGAGCAGGTGGCCGACGTGCCGCTGCTGTGCTTGGGGCCGGAAGGACTCAGGCGGCCGAAGGAGTGATCCCGGCGTTTTCCGCAGGGGAGAGACAGCCCCTCCCTTCGTGCCGCAAGCCGAGGGAGGGGAATTTTTCTGAATTTTTGTGGGCAGTGTTCGAACAGGCCGGGCAAGGGCCTCTTTGGTGAATACCGGAGGTGGGACTTGAACCCACACCCTGTTGCCAGGACGGGATTTTGAATCCCGCGCGTCTGCCATTCCGCCACTCCGGCTGAAAGAGGGTAAATTAGCCCGCCGTCCCGCATTCGTCAAGCCTAATTTTCAATTAATCCTATCGCCTGCGTCAAGATCAAGCGAATATCGGGGATTTGACGCAAATTAGCCCCAAATAAAGGCAAAAAAAGACCTGTTGTTTTTGTTTTTTTCGCAAAAATCAAATGGTGCATTGACAGGATTGTTAAGGCAATGCTATAATACAGTTTTATGTTTATTTGCCATTGAGCCGTGGGCGGAATGATCAGAGTTGCCCTCGGGGCCAATTACCCTGTTATCGAGTCAGTGTAAAACCGTCGGAGTAAAAAAAATGAAAGATCAACCTCTGGATACGCATATCCATACCGACAAAGTACCGGAGATCGAAAAGTGGTTTCGCGCCGCGATCAAGGCCGACGCCAGCGACCTGCACCTGAAGGTCGGTATGCCCCCCAAACTCCGGATTCACAGCAAATTAAAGAACACCACCGGCGAAATTTTGACCGAAGAACGAATCGAACAACTCGTCTTTGAGATCATGAGTCCTGCCCAGAAAGAGTTTTTTTTGCAGAACGGGGCGCTGGATTTTGCGTATCCGGTCGGCCCGATGGATCGATTTCGTATTAATGCGTTCCGGCAGCGCAGTTTTGTCAGTATGGCGGCGCGGCGGATCAGCGGGTCGATTCCGCCGTTTGAGGTACTGCACGTCCCGCCGGTGGTTGAAAAGATCGCCGAAAGCCATGACGGGTTGATCTTGGTGACCGGCCCAACCGGATCGGGAAAGAGTACGACGATTGCCTCGATGATCGACCATATCAACCGTACGGTCGCGACGCATATCGTGACGATTGAGGATCCTATCGAATTTCTTCACGTCGATAAGAAATCGATGGTCTCCCAGCGCGAGGTTGGGATCGATGTCCCCACTTTTGAAGACGCGCTGCGCAGCCTGATGCGGCAGGACCCCGACGTCGTGCTGGTCGGCGAAGTCCGCGACAACATCACCCTGACGGCAGCGATGCGGGCAGCCGAGACGGGCCACCTGGTGTTCGGGACGCTGCACGCCAACAACTGTTCCCAGACCATCCAGCGTATTTTGGATATGTTCCCACAGGAAGAGCGAGACTTGGCCCGTCAAACGTTTGCTCTGACGATTCGGGCGGTCATCAGCCAGCAGCTCTTGCCGGGCATTCGGCCGGACGTGCCGCGTATTCCGGCCATTGAGATTATGATCAATACCCCGATTGTCCGCAAACTCATCAGCGAAGAACGTGAAGCCGATCTTCCGACAGCCATTCGCGCTGGCGAAGGCGAGGGGATGCAGGACTTTACCGAAAGCCTGCGGCGACTGGTCGAGGAAGAGTATATTGATTTGAAAAAGGCGCTGGAGTATGCGCCGAATGTCGAGGAATTGAAGATGGCGCTGAAAGGCATTCGTGCCGGTGCCAGCGGAATTTTGTAATATGGTTTTGGAGTGTGACGTATGAGTGGATTGCTGGCAACCGCAATGGAGGTTGGCGGATACATTGAGTTGTGGAAATTGCTGCTGATTGCGGCGGGTTTTTTTGGCTGGAGGCCTTTGGTCAACTGGGTGCATACGGACGCCCAGGCAGTGCGGGCCAATGAACAGGCCTGGACAACGGGCATTCTGGTCACAGGCGCTGCGGCATTGCTGATGTGGCTGCTGATTCCGGTTTTTATGATCGGGCTGCTGCTGTATCTGCTCAGCGTCGGGGCGGTGACAATCGCGTACATTGTGCATCGGAACGCCTTGGTCTCCGATTTTGAACGGGTGATGACCGCCGAGCATCTGAAAAGCTTATTTGTCAATGAGAACAAAAAGATTCAGAAGCTCAGTCACGGACTGACGTTTATCACCGGCAATAAAAACGAGGTTCCTCTGCCGGCCGCCAAATCCCGCGAAGCCGGCGGGTTTGTCCTGGTTTGTGACCTTCTCGATGACGCGATTTGGCGGCGCGCCGATCAGATCAGTTTGATTCCCCAAAAGGATGAGTATGCGGTTGTTTATCTGATCGACGGCATTCCGGCAAAACAGTCGGCGCGGACCAAAGAGGATATTGACTTATTAACCTTCTATGTCAAAGAACTCGCCGGTCTGGAGGTAGAAGAAAAACGCAAGCCCCAGCAGGGCCGTTTCAAAGCCGTGAATAAAGAAAAAGGCCTGCGCACCGAGTGGCAGGTTAAGACATCCGGCTCGACCTCAGGCGAACAAATCAGCATCGACAAAATCTCCTCGCTGGTATCGCTGAAGGTCGCAGACCTGGGCCTGAACGAAAATCAGGCCGAATCCATCGAATCGCTCCGCAATATTCAGGGCGGCGGCCTGATCATCGTGTCGGGCACCCCGAAAAGCGGCGTCACCACCACGCTCTATACGCTGCTGGGCAATCATGACCCCTTCTTGAACAATATTAATACGCTCGAAAAGACGCTGGCCGCCGAGATGCCGAATATTACCCAGAATACCTTCACGATGTCCGACACGGGGACGACCACCTATTCCCGCCGGCTTCAGACGCTGCTGCGCCGCGGACCCGACATTATGGGCGTTGAGGAATGTGAAGATTCACAAAGCGCCAAGCTGGCCTGTGCGGCCGCCAAAGACGGCAGGATTATCTATGTGACGCTGAAAGCAGCCAGCGTCAGCGAGGCGGTCGAGAAATGGTTCAAATATGTCGGTGACCGGACATTGGCGGCCGAAACCCTTACGGCGGTGATGAACCAGCGGCTGGTGCGGATACTCTGCCCGGATTGCCGTCAGTCCTATCAACCCAATCCGGCGTTGTTTAAAAAGTTTAATATCCCCGCCAATGAAGTCGGAATGTTCTACCGCCCCGGCGAAATCGAATACGACAAGCACGGAAAACCCATTGTGTGCCAAACATGCCAGGGAACAGGTTTTTACGGCCGCACCGGACTGTTCGAGACGGTGCTGGTCAACGAGGGCCTGCGGGAAACCATAAAAGCGGCCAAGTCGCATCAGGAAGTCGCCACGGCGATGCGCAAGGCGGGAATGCTGTATATGCAGGAACAGTCGATTAAAAAAGTGACTATGGGTATTACCTCCATCAATGAAGTGATTCGGATTTTTTCATCGAAGTCTTAGTCTGACGGTTTAAGGAGTTTTGAATGATCACGGCAACGGTACTTGTCTTCGTTATTATTCTGCTGACACTGGCTCATTTCTATCTGAACTGTACGCTGGTCAAGTCATTTTCAGCGCTAATGGCGGTCTTGATTGCCACGGCGATTGCGTTCAGCTTTCACGAAGTATTGGCAAATCTGTTGATTTCTCGGGGATATGGACTGAGCTGGGCGTTTGCGGGCTGTTTTGCGGGGACATTTATTATTGGCTTTGCGTTATTGCGTACCTTGTCTGATCAGATCATCAGAACCGACATCGATCTAGGCAAACTTCCCAAGAGCATTGCGGCGATTGTCTGCGGGCTGCTCACCGGTCTGATCATATCGGGCAATGTCCTGGTCGCGATGGGTCTGATGCCGGTTCAGCACAAAATCGCCTATAGTCGTTTTTCCGCCGACAGTCCGCTTAATCTGAGCAGACCGTCCGTTCCAATACTCAATCCCGATGGGTTTGTCACGAGTCTTTACACGTGGTTCAGTCGCGGCTCTCTGGCGTCGAATCGCAGTTTCGGTGTGGTGCAGGCCGACTTTTTGACCCGTTGCCATCTGAATCGCTACCACATCAATGACGACGTGCCCGCCATCGCCTCAAGCAAAAGCCTTGTATTGCCGCCCGCGAGCAAGCGGCCGGTTCGCACTTGGGACATCCCCGAAACGGGAGACGTCACGGTGGTCCGTATCGGTATAGTTGACGGGAGTATTCCGGACGGGGGCGCCCGCAATAACGCCGGGCAGATCAAATTTTTCACCGGTCAGCTCCGTCTGATTTGCAAGCCCAACGGCGACGCCGACAATCTTCGGGGGCTTGGCCAGGCCGTGCTGCCGAGAGGCTTCCTGGTTTATCGCAATCCGCGTGCTCCATTGGAAGGCAAACAGTATAGTGAAGCAGAACTTGGCACGATCATTGACAAAGACGGTGCGCTGGGCATACGCGAAGGCAAGCTGTGGGTGGATGCGGTTTTCAAGGTGCCAGCCGGACAAACTCCGGTGGCATTTCAATTCAAACAGAATGCAACAGTCAGCCTGCTCGGCCTGACCCAGACGCCCACGACCCCGGAGATCGAACGGGAACTGGACGCCGAAAAAGAAACAGAAGGCGATTTGTCGCAGACGTTTTAGTTTGATGGATCAAACGGCACTCCCCTTCGACACTGACACAAAAGTAACGCTTTGTCCGAACAAGTCGGGCAAAGCGTTTAATGGGTGCGGGTGATGAAGCCGACGCGGAATCAGGCGCAGAGGCAGACTTCTTCCAAATCCACTTCCATCAGATGTTCCAGGTAAAGATCGAGGTCTTCGACCGTAAACTGATCCAAAAATTCCGGCTTGGCCGTCTTGTTGATCTCGATGATGCACTCGATGATCTCGTGTTTACTCATATCGCTGACTCCTGTCGGGTCGTTATTGTTCATCCGTGATTCGTAACGATTAGCATATCGGACAATAATGGGAAAAATCTTGAATCGAGCCTGAATGCGGTGAGCGGCTCGGAACACACAAGATATATCGGCAGTGTTCCACACGAACACTATATACTGGAATGGGCCGGCAACAGCTTCCGGAACGTCCAATAAAAGCCCTGTCTGCGTGCGAATCCGGCGAAAAAAAAAAATAAAAAAATCACACGAATTTTTGCCATAGGCATTATGAGAAAAGCTTGATTTTCGGCGGAGATTCGCCGACAATAGATGACGTCAATTGATTATTGAGGTATATTATGGGGCTTAAACCTTTATATATCGGTGCAACATTGCAAGACTGCGGCAAGACCTCGGTGAGTCTGGGGCTGATTCAGGTGCTGCGCGATCAGGGCATCGATCCCGGCTACTGCAAGCCGGTCGGCCAGCACTACGTCCGCTACCACGACAAAAATATCGATGAAGACGGTATCCTCGTCCACCAGGTCTTCAACCTCCGCGACGAGCCGTACTACCTAAGCCCCATTGCCATCGAGCAGGGCTTTACCCGCCAATTCATCGAAAATCCGAATGTCGAGCCGCTGGAGCGGGAAATCGTCCGCTGCCACGCCATGCTCCAAAAAGTCCACCCGATGATCATTGTCGAGGGTACCGGCCACGCCGGCGTCGGAAGCTGTTTCGGCCTGTCCAACGCCCGCGTCGCCGAGCTGCTGGGCGCCAGCGTCGTCGTCGTCACCGCCGGCGGCATCGGCCGCCCCATCGACGAGGTCGCCATGAGCCTGTCCCTCTTTCGCGAGCACAACGTCGAAGTCCTTGGCGTCATCCTCAACAAAGTCCTGCCCGACAAATACGACAAGGTCAAGGCCACCGTTGCCAAGGGACTTAAGCTCCTCGGTACCGAGCTGATCGGCGCGATCCCTTATGTCCCCCAACTGACGACTTTCACCATCGGCCAACTGGCCGAGGAATTCAACTACAGTATCCTGTGCGGCAACGACCACCTCAGCAACCGCGCCGACCACACCGTCGTGGCCGCGATGGAGCCGCAGAACGTCATCCGCCACATCCGTGAAAACACCCTCATCATCATCCCCGGCGACCGTATCGACAACATCCTCGTCTCGCTTCTGGTCTTGTCGCGTCAGGAATCCCCCGGCGGCGGCCTGATTCTCACCGGCGGCTTCGACCCCCACCCGATGATCGAGCCGCTGATGAAGTCCAGCCACATCCCCATCCTGCTCAGCAACGAGGACACCTACACCGTCAGTTCGCGGATGAAAGACCTGGGCTTCAAGATTCGCTCGTACGACACCGACAAAGTCGCCCGCCTCCACGGACTCGTCAGCCAATACGTCGATACCCCCGCCATCCTCCAACGCCTGAAAACATAACAGCGGATTTGAGAGGGAGCAATATGAACAAGCACATCAAACGCGGCATTGTTTTCGGATCCTGTTTGGCTGTGGTGTTGTTTGTTGTCACCATCATTTCGATCCACAACAGGGACAATCCTCTTTGGAATACGATTTTCAGAGGCATCGGGATAATCATCTGGCCTGTTGAATTTATTTGGATTAGCACTGGTATTTCCGGTTGCATGGCAATGGGCTATTTATTTTGGATGATCGTGTCATTTCTGTTGTGGTTGTTTATACTTGGATTCGGAATTGGCTGGAGTGTATCATATGCAAAGGAAAGATTTACCCGCCATAAATTTCCTGCCGAATCCCATTCAGTCCCGCAGGATGGGCGTTAGCCCATCACCGTCCCTAAGGGACGAAAGTGAATTTGCCGGAGGCGTGAGCCTCCGGTAAACAAATGCCCACCCTCCTTAGCCCCAATGGGGCGAAAGAACATAATGGCCATTGTGATAGCCTACTGATCTTCGGAGCAGCGTGTTATCGCAATTCCGACACGCCGCCACTTCCGGCCAAACGCATCGTAGGATACCCGCTCCAGTCCCTTCAGCGGATCGGCGATTGTCACTCCGTCGTCGTCAACCGCCAGCACTGTAACGTAATGATCGATCATAAACCGATGCTTAACGGTGGCAATAACCGGACAGATATCGCGCATCTGATCGATAGACGAAAACCAAATGAGTCGGCATCCAATCCCCTGGTCGGCGAACAGCGATTCGATGGCGACGGACAATAGCGAATCCGATGTGCCGCGGCTCGGCGTCGTAAACGACGCAATCGCCAGTACCGACTCCTCGGCCTCCACACCCAGCAGGGCCAGCGCGGTTACGGCCGCGGCCGCCCCGCAGGTGTAATCGGTCGTTTGCAGACAAATGCCCCCGTCTTCCCGCCATGTTTCAAGACCTGCTAATCGCGGACGCACCCATACCGTTTCAGCGAACGGAAGAATGCCGAAATAGACCGTCGCCGCCGTCAGAATCCACAACATACGACGCTGCCGAAGACCAACAAGGCGAGGGAACAACAGCCCGAATACGAAAGGAATCAGGAGGGAGTATGCAAAATACACAAACCGACCACTAAACAACCGGTAAAAAGACTCCGCATAAAACAAAGAAGGGATTCGATTGCTCAACACAAACGCCAATAACGCAAAAACGAAATGCCGAAGCAGATACCCCAATATTTCCGCCGTGCACACCACAACCCCGCCAGCCCACCTGACGCGGCCAACCCCCCCGCCCCCATCACAATTGCCATATCCAAAACCATCGCGACCCCCTTATACCGTTTGACCCATCGCTTGACAAGAACGGATGTTATCCTTCTATTTCCTGCCGTATCTCATTCAATAAATTGATCGCCTCAATCGGCGTCAGCCGGTTGACATCCAGATCTTTGAGTTTATCCAGTACGGATTTATGCCGCTCGACGAACAGGAATTCATCCTCCGACACGGTCTTATGCCGCGCCAGTTGATCGCCTGCGGCCTCTTTGGCGAACGTACTTTCCAAATCCTTGAGAATCTCGCCGCTTCGGGCAATGATCGATTTGGGCAGCCCCGCCAGCTTGGCCACATGAATGCCGTAGCTTTTGTCCGTGCCGCCGGCGATGATCTTGTGCAGAAACACCACCTGTCCCGCCCATTCGCGCACCGCGACATTCAGATTCTTGACATTGGCCAGCAATTGCCCCAACTCCGTCAGCTCATGATAATGAGTCGCAAACAGCGTCCGGCACGCAATCGCATTGGCCAGATGCTCGGTTATCGCCCACGCCAGCGACAGCCCGTCATACGTACTCGTCCCGCGCCCCACCTCATCGAGAATCACCAGGCTCCGCTCCGTCGCATTATTCAAAATATTGGCCGTCTCGGTCATCTCCACCATAAACGTACTCTGCCCCCGCGTCAGCTCATCCGACGCCCCCACCCGCGTAAAGATGCGATCCGTCACGCCGATCCGCGCCTCCCTGGCCGGGACAAACGACCCCGTCTGCGCCAGCAGCACCAGCAGCGCCGTCTGCCGGATGTACGTACTCTTGCCCGCCATGTTCGGTCCGGTGATAATTGCGATGTCCTTGCCGTCGGCGCCCAGGGTCACATCGTTTGGCACAAACTCAGCCCCCAACATCTGTGCCAGCACCGGATGCCTGCCTTCGACAATCACCAATTCCTTACTGTCCGTGATGACCGGCCGCACATACCGATTCTGCCGCGCCAGATGTGCCAGCCCTGCCAGACAATCGCACGACGCCACCGCCTTGGCCAGCGCCTGCAGCCGCCCGATATACCGCGCACACTCACCCCGCACCTGCTCAAACAACTCCTGCTCCAGCACAATCGCCTTTTCCGCCGCCCCCAGCGCCTGCTCCTCATACTGCTTCAGTTCATCGGTGATATACCGCTCGGCGTTCTTGACCGTCTGCTTGCGCACAAAATCGGCCGGCACTTTATCCGCGTGCTGATGGCTCAACTCGATATAATAGCCAAACACCTTATTGAACCCCACACGCAGCTTGTCGATGCCCGTCCGTTCGATCTGCCGCCGCTGATACGCCGCCAGCCAGCTTTGCCCGTCTTTGGAAATCGACCGCAGTTTGTCCAGCTCCTCATCAAACCCGTTGCGAATCACGCCGCCGTCCCGCAGGTGCGACGGCGGCTCCGGCTCGATCGCGCTATCCAGCACGTCCGCCAGTTCATCCATACTGTCGCACCGCCCGCACAAATCCCTCAGCATCGCCGATTGACAGTTCGCCAGCGTTTCGCGTATCGCCGGAATCGTCCGCAGCGTCGCCCCCAGCGCCACAAGGTCTTTCGGCGTAGCACGATACGTACTGACGCGCGCAACAATCCGCTCCAGGTCGGCAATATGCTTGAAGTGCCCCCGCAGTCGCCCCAGCAGCCCGTCATCGCCGACCAGTTCCGCCACCGCCGCCTGCCGATACGCAATCGCCGCCACCTCCCGCAGCGGCATACACACCCACCCACGCAAGAGCCGCGACCCCATCGCCGTCAGCGTCTGATCAACCGTCTCCAGCAGCGTCCCCTTGCCCGACTCGCCCCGCATCGACCGCACAACCTCCAGCGACCGCAGCGACGTCGGATCGATCTGCAAAAACCGGCTCGGCTGCACCAGCCGCAGGGATGTGATATGATTGAGCGCCGTCTTTTGCGTCTCATCCAGATATTCCAGAATCGCCCCCGCCGCCCGCACGCCCTCAAAATCGCCGTCAATCCCGAACCCCTCCAGCGACTGCGTCCCGAAGTGCTTGAGCAGCTTTTCCCGCGCGGTGTACGCATCAAAATACCACCCCGGCCGCTCGCTGATGACCGCCCCGGTCAACTGCCGAATCGCCGCCGCCAGCTTCTTCTGCTCGGCCTCAAACAACTCCCCCCGGCACTCCGCCAACAACACCTCCCGCGGCCCCAGCCGCAGCAGTTCATCGACCACCGCCGCCTCCGCCAGCGCCTGCACCGAAAAATGCCCCGTCGAGATATCTACCCACGCCAGTGCCGCCGTCTTGCGCCCCAGACTTACCGCCGCCAGATAATTCTCCTCCCGCGCGTTGAGCAGCATATCGTCCGTCAGCGTCCCCGGCGTGACCACCCGCACCACGTCGCGCTGGACCACCCCCTTGGCCTCTTTGGGATTCTCGATCTGCTCGCAGACCGCCACTTTGTACCCGGCCTGAAGCATCTTCTTTAGGTATCCATCGACCGCGTGATACGGCAGCCCCGCCAGCGGCACGGGATTGGCGCTGTTCTTGTTCCGGCTGGTCAGCGTCAACCCCAGCACCCGCGAACACGTCTGCGCATCCTCGTAGAACGTCTCGTAAAAATCGCCCATCCGAAAAAACAGCACCGCATCCGCATACTTCTGCTTGAAATGGTGAAACTGCCTCATCGCCGGCGTCAAATTGTCATCCAGCTTGGCCATAACCCCCAATTATACCCCCGCCGCCTCAGATTCTCAACAGACGACCCCGCCGAATTTTTGTATTCTATTTTCAAAACAATCGATCATACCCCCCCCCTCACGAGCCCGCCGGGTGCTATCGTCAGGGTGGCATCGGTTCTGCCCAGCAGACCGATGGGGGTTGCCCAAGCTCTTCCCCTGCCAAGAGGCAAGGGGGTATAAAACAGAAAAATCGAAACCGTCGCCTGTTCATTGACAACAGAACAAACAATTGACTGTCCCTCTAGTTCCTCTATTTCTCCGCGGCCGCATTTTCTTCGACACTGTCAATGCCTTTTAGCCTTTCCCCACAGTGCCCATTAGCGCCCATTTGGGTACGCTTAAGGTCGTACTGGTCAACAGCAACCCCGCCACGATCATGACCGACCCGGAGCTGGCCGTCCGAACGTATATCGAGCCGATCACGCGGAGGTTGTAGAACGGATCATCCGAAAGAATCGGCCGGACAGCCTGTTGCCGACGCTGGGCGGGAATACGGAGCTTAATACCGCCGTGGAGCTGGCCGAGAGCGGTGTGCTCAAAAAATACAACTTGCGGCTGCTGGGGGCGAATCTCCAGTCCATCATGCGGGCCGAGGAACGCGACCGGGAAATCCTCAAGCGGTCAAATAATGCCGCTACCGATGCTCTGCCAGCCACTCGGTCGCCCAGCGTTTGGCTTGGGCGGGCGTTTTGAGATGTTCTTCAAGCTGAGCAATGTAAAGCTCCTGCGCCAGCCTGCCGACCATCGGACCGGGTGCTGCGCCCATCGCGATCAGTGTGTGCCCGTCCAGCAGCGGCTCCGGATGCACTGCGGCCGGGTCGATGGCCTCGGCCCGTTTATTAATCGCATTCAGCGGACGTAGCGATTTGCCTTCAGCCTTGACTATCGCCCGTTCCAGCTTCATTAAATCAGTAAAATACGGCTCGTACATCAGCAGCTTCAGGCGGCTTAGCGACATTTCGGTCTCGCACAAGGCGCCGCGATACGTTAGCAGAAAACGGATGTGCTTGATGGCCGCATTGCTCAGCTTAAGCTGTCGGCACAGCGTCAGCGCCGCCGCCGTCGGCAGCCCGACGCAAAACGCCGCCATCGCCAGGCCGAAACTGACGGCCCGCGGCAGCCGCTCCAACACGGCCAACGCCTTTTGTGCCGTCGTGTCCGTAAACTCGGCAAAAATCGCCCGCACCAGCCCCGATGCAAACAGCAGTTCACCCCCCCGCCGCCGGTTCGGATGCGTCAGGATTTCTTCCAACTCGGCGGCGATCCGCTCGGCGCTGATGGCCGACAGCTTGTCGGCGTGCGCCGTGATCGACGTCCACGTCGCCGGCTCGATTTCAAAATCCAGCTTAACTGCAAACCGTACCGCCCGCAGCATCCGCAGGTAATCTTCGGAAAATCGCTGACCGGGGTCGCCAATGGTGCGGATAATTTTTGCCCGCAAATCCGCCTGCCCGCCGACAAAATCGTGCAGCGAATCGGTGACAGGGTCATAAAACATCCCGTTGACGGTAAAATCCCGACGGGCTGCATCCTCCCGCGCCGAGGCAAACGCGACATACCCCGGCCGCCGGCCGTCCGCATAACCGCCTTCGGTGCGAAAGGTGGCAACCTCAACCTGCCGACCGTCCAGCAGCACCATCACCACGCCGAACTTGGCGCCGATCTTCAGCGTGCGGCCAAACATCCGCATCACTTCCTTCGGCGTCGCATCCGTGGCCACATCATAATCGCTCGCCGGACGCTTCAACAGCCGGTCGCGCACGCACCCCCCTGCCAAAAGGGCTTCAAAGCCCTCTTGACGTAATTTCCGTATAATATGCAGCGCTTGTTTGCGATTGGACATAACCCAAATTGTACGCACCCGGAGTCTGTTTGTAAAGTAAAAGCCGATCCTGTTTTCGTACTTCAAAAGCGCAACAAAAAAGCGGGGCTTGAGTATCCCCGCTGTCTTAGACGCTAAAAAAGTTGTGTCATCACCCCGGCAGATCGCTTAGAAATCGTCCTCCGGCCCCGGCTTGGGGCGGTTAAGGCGATTGCGCAGTTCGACATTTTCACGCCGCGTCGCCTCAAGATCAAAGATCAGATACTTGATGCTCAGCCGCAGATAGTCCAGCGATTGCTGAAGCGTCGCGAGTCTCTGCTGAAGGCG
The DNA here is from genome assembly GCA_012729675.1 of Phycisphaerae bacterium. Lineage (GTDB taxonomy): Bacteria > Planctomycetota > Phycisphaerae > Sedimentisphaerales > Anaerohalosphaeraceae > T3Sed10-213. Next base: position 26,902 of record JAAYCR010000048.1, read on the forward strand.
GTCGTGCTGTTCTTTGCTCTTTCGAGCCAAGTTGACAATTTTTTCCTGCCGCGGAGGCTCAAACGCCTCGCTGCCCAGAAGCGACTCAAGTTTGTCGTTAAATTGTGCGTCGTCCATAGTCACCCCCAATACAAGTTCATCGTTCTCCGAAGCCAATCAAGGCGCACACGCAGCGCCCCTGTACTCGTACACTGCTTAATTCACCTAACTTTTTCCACCCGTCAAACATCATCACCTCAGCGGCTTGGTCATCCCCCAAAGCCATTAAACGCAGTATAGCAAATAAAGGCTTTCAAAGATGAAAAAAACGGAAAAAGCTCGAAAAATGTCAAATAAAATGGGATAATTACTTATCAATTCAGTTTTTTCTCGAACCAAGTCGCAATTTTTTTGTCCTCGCCCCAATGAAACTCCGGACAATACCGGCGAATTCGCTTGACAATGCTGCAGCTTGGGTGTTCTATATAGAACTGCCCAAGGGCGATTAGCTCAGCTGGTTAGAGCGCACGGATCACACCCGTGAGGTCACAGGTTCGAATCCTGTATCGCCCAGTGTTGTAAGTTACGCTGAAATCGGAAGTTACGATTACCTGCATACATGTAGAGCGGCCGTAACCTTGCTTTAAAAACCGGTAGTACTACCGCTTTTGAGAAAGGATTTCGACCGTGAAAACACAAAGAACCGCATTATCAGGCCCAAAACAGGCATCGGACACACTCGAACCTGTGACCTCACGGCGCGTTTCCGTGCGCCCTCCAAAGCTGCGACACCACAAACCCACCGGCCAAGGGTATGTCGTTCTGAACGGCAAATATATCTTTTTCGGCCCGTACGGCGACCCCGAGGTGACCGAGCAGTACCATCGCACCATCGCCGAATGGATCGCCAACGGACGGCAGCCGGCAAAGCCGGCCGAAGAGATAACCATCAATGAACTGCTGGCGCGATTCTGGGTGTACGCCGAAGGGTATTACCAAGACGCCGAAGGAAACCCGACGACCGAGATTGGGAATCTACGGGTGTCGCTTCGCCATATGTGCGACATTTACGGCAACACCAAGGCGATTGAGTTTGGTCCGCGGGCACTCAAGACCGTCCGTCAGCGGATGGTGGACAAGGGGCTGTGCCGCAACAATATCAACAAATGCATCAGTCGGATCAAGACGCTGTTCAAGTGGGCCACCGCCGAGGAACTTCTGCCCGGCGCGGTCTATCACGCTCTGATAACCGTTCCCGGCTTGAAAAAAGGCCGCAACGGTGTCCGAGAGTCCGAGCCGGTCAAACCCGCGCCACAAGAGCATGTGGACGCCATAGAGCCGTATGTAAGCCGACAGGTCTGGGCGATGGTGCAATTGCAACTCCTGACGGCCGCCCGTTCCGGCGAGATTGTCAAGATGCGGCCGTGTGATATTGACTGCAATGGCCAAATCTGGTTCTACCGCCCTACCGAACACAAAACCGCCCATCACGGCCACGAACGGAAAATCTTCATCGGCCCCAAGGCGCAGGCGGTGTTAAGGCCGTTTATTTTGCGACCTGCGGAGGCGTATTGTTTTTCGCCCGCCGAGGCGGAGGCCGAGCGGCGGGTTGCAATGCACCAGAATCGGAAAACGTATCTATCCTGCGGGAATGTCCCCGGCAGCAATTGCAAAGAAAATCCCCGCCGACCCAAAGGGAATGTCTATACAGTGATGGCATATCGCCGTGCCATCGAGCGAGGTATCGAGGCGGCTTTCCCGCCACCGGAACATCTGGCCCGGCAACCCGGCGAGAGCAAGGCAAAGTGGCAAATCCGCCTGACCAAAAAGCAAAAGGCAGAACTCAAGGCGTGGCATAAACGATTCCACTGGCACCCGCACCAGCTTCGCCACAACGCCGCCACGTTCCTGCGTAAAGAGTTTGGCCTCGAAACCGCCCGCATCATCCTCGGCCACCGCTCCGCCGCCATCACCGAGGTGTATGCCGAACTCGACCAGCAAAAGGCATTGGAGGCGATTGTGCGGGTGGGATAGGGTGATGGCCAGACTCGATAGCGTTTCAATCCACGCCCCCGTGAAGGGGGCGACCGCCGTTCGGCCTGGAATAATTTTTGGAAATTGAAGTTTCAATCCACGCCCCCGTGAAGGGGGCGACTTCAAACAGGGGATTCATACCCCCCAAAAAAACGTTTCAATCCACGCCCCCGTGAAGGGGGCGACGACTGTCACAAGACAGGGCAAGGCTATCCCTGTGTTTCAATCCACGCCCCCGTGAAGGGGGCGAC
>JAAYCR010000049.1 GCA_012729675.1 Phycisphaerae bacterium
GCAAAACTGGCTACCAGAAAAGCGTATGGCTTTAAGAGCTTCAAAACGCTGGAATTGGCCTTGTATCACAATCTTGGTGCATTACCGGAACCGGTTGAAACCCACAAATTTTTTTGAAGAGGCACAATATGAAAAAGACAAACACACAATTCGAAAAAAATATCGCTCGCCTGGTCAAACTTGCCGGCGATTCCCAAGCCCCGTCCGATCGTTTCACCGAAACCCTCGTTGATTCGGCTCTGGGAGAGCTTGGACAGGCACAAACCCGGCGGCAAAGGAGCTTCCGTATGAAATTCGTCACCAAAACCTTCATCAAAATCGCCGCCGTCGTCTTCATCGTCGTCGGCATCACAGCCATATTCACCATGACCGATGTGAAGAAATTCAGCCAACGTTCCTCTGTCGCCCCTAGACAGATAAACGGACGAGCTGAATATGAGCGGGGCACAAATCATAATGCCCTATATCCAGAAATTGCCTTGGTATCGCCCCCGCCTCCGACTCCGACTTCGACAGAAGCACCTCGCGTAATGGCCCCCTCCCCAATAGAGCCCCCACCTGATATATCATTCTTCCCCTTTAGGGGGGGGGGAAGAGGAAGAGCACAAATGGAGCTGCGGGAGGGGGAGGTGATAGACACTTTCACGCCGCCCCGCATGGCCCACGGCGGCACCACCCCGCCCAACGGTGAGCCGGTTGATGCGATGTTCTTCAAGAATTACGGCGTCAATCCCTTCATCGACACCGAAGACGACCACCTGTCCACCTTCGCCATCGACGTCGATACCGGCAGCTACACCCTTAGCCGAAACTACCTCCAGCAGGGCAATCTGCCCCCGCGTGACGCCGTCCGCGTCGAAGAATTCGTCAACTATTTCGACTACAACTACTCCGCCCCGCAGCGCGACACCTTCGCCGTTTTCTTTGAGGCCATGCCGTGGAGCTTCGGCCATGAGCGTCAAAATACCTACCTGATGCGGATTGGCCTCAAGGCCTACGAAGTCCCCGATGAATTGCGCAAGCCCGCCGTCCTGACCTTCGTCATCGACGTATCCGGCTCGATGAGTCGCGAAGATCGCCTCGAACTGGTCAAGAAAAGTCTGCGTCTGCTCATCGACAAACTCCGTCCCGAGGACAAAATCGGCATCGCCGTCTATGGCTCACGCGGCCATGCCGTCCTTGAGCACACAACCCTGGCCCGCAAAGACGCCATCCTCGAAGCCATCGACGCTCTCCGCTCCGAAGGCTCCACCTACGCCGAAGAAGGCATCCGCATCGGCTACGACATGGCCCAGGCCGCCTACACCCCCGGCCATATCAACCGCGTCATCCTCTGCTCCGACGGCGTGGCCAACGTCGGCCGCACCGGCGCCGACCAGATTCTCGACATCATCAAAGAAAAGGCCGACAATGGCATCACCCTCTCGGCCTTGGGCTTTGGCATGGGCAACTACAACGACGTCCTGATGGAACAGCTCGGCAACAAAGGCAACGGCTACTACGCCTACATCGACACCCTCAATCAGGCCCAGCGACTGTTCGGCAACCTGACCGGCGTCCTTCAGGTCGTCGCCCGCGATGTCAAAATCCAGGTGGACTTCAACCCCGACGTCGTCCGCAGCTACCGCCTCATCGGCTATGAAAACCGCGACGTCGCCGACGAGGACTTCCGAAACGACACTGTGGACGGCGGCGAGATCGGGGCCGGCCACGCGACCACCGCCCTCTATGAACTCAAACTCTGGCCTGAAAAAGAAGGGCACATCGCAACAACGCAAATCCGCTACAAAGACCCCGACACGTGGGAGGTCACGGAAATCGCCGCCGACTTCAACACCGTGCAGATTACCCATAGCACCGACGCCATCAGCAACGCCTTTGCCCTGGCCTCGGTCGTCACCGAGTTTGCCGAAATCCTCCGCGAAAGCTACTGGGCCAAAGGTGCCGACCTGGCTGACACACTGGCCCGTGTCGAGATGATTTACGAAAACAATTCCGATGACCCGGACATCGCCGAGCTGAAAGACCTCATCGCCCGCGCCACCCAACTGCTCAAAAACAAACAGCAGCAGACAACGTCGTCACCCACCCCCGACCCAGACCTGATCCCCACAGACATCGAGTATCGCCGGTAATCCTGTCTGCATCTCCATCCAACAATACGGGCAGGCCCTCACGCCTGCCCTTTTTCTATTCTAATGGTTTTTTCTGCCGCTCTTCTTTCGGGCGGTGTTTCCAGCGGCGGTGCAACCACCAGTACTGCGTCGGGTCCTGGCGGATGAAGTCCTCGATGGCCTTGGTATATTGCTGCGTGATCCACGCCAGCGGGTCGGGCTTGTCGGCCCATTCGTCAGGCGTAATCAGCCGTGTACATTCCAGCTCAAAGAAAAAACGATCCCCCACCCGCCGCGTGCAGCCAATGCCGATGGGCAGGTTGTACTGCATCGCCAGCAGGCCGATGCTCTTATACGTGCTGGCCTTGCGGCCGAAGAAATCCACGAACACCCCCTTGCGCCCGGCATCCTGATCGGCAATAAACCCCAGCGTTGCCCCCTCGTGCATGATCTGCATGATCTGCTCGGTCGCCCCCTTCTTGTCGATAATCTTCTGCCCCTTGCGCTCCCGGATGCCGTACAGATAACGGCTGATATAGGGATTATCCAGCGGCCGGGCGATGCTGTAGATGTTGAAGCCGAACAGCCCCAGCATATACCCGACGATCTCAAAATTCGCATAGTGCGCCGTCAGCAGAATCAGCCCCCGCTTTTCCTGCATCAGCCACTTGATGCGTTCGATGTTTCGCGGCGCACAATAGTCCCGCCAGTTGTCTTTGCGGACAATCCGCGGCGTATAAAAGATGTCGATCACCAGCATCGCCAACTGCTGGAACGACCGCCGCCCCACCTGCTCGCACCACGCCGTGTCTTTATCGGGGAAACTGGCCTGCAGGTTTTCCATCGCCCGCAGCCGCCCGCGTTTATAGACCCGCCACATCACGCTGCCCAACAAACACGCAAATTTCAGATTCGACCGCAGCGGAAACAGAAAAAGGATAAACAACCCCGCGCGCATCGCAGCATACCCCAGCCAGTCCAGCACGGCGTTACGCTGTTTTTTCTTCCTATTTTTTGGTTTTTCTGGAACATTCATTGGGTCTATAGCGTCCATTATTGAAATTACAGGTCGATAACTGTGCCATTATGCCGCACTCAAGATAAATGTCAAGCCCGGTGTTGACAGGGCTTTCGGGGTAGGGGTATAATTATCAGAAGACAGAACATAGGAACCCAAAATACAGAATTTAGAGACGAAAGCCGGAAGGGAACAAATTATGGAGTATGACCACCCCGCAATGCCGCCGGAGCCTGAAAAACAGATGTTCCAGCACGCCGCACCGCCTGCTGAACCCAGGAAAAAAATCGGCGTCTGGTCGGTTTTATCGACGATTATGTTGTTTTTTTCGATTTTGGTCAACGGCGTGCTGCTGGTGACGGTGATCGCTATGGGGGCAATAATGACCACGTCCGCCACAAGCCGAACCACCGAGACCATCCTTGAAAAGACACTGATCGACGGCAACCGAAACCAGAAAATCGCGGCCATCCGCATTGAGGGGGTGATCGACAGCCGGATGAGCGACTGGGTCGCAATGCAGCTTGACGCCGCTCGGTGCGACACGACGGTCAAAGGCGTCATCATCCGCATCAACAGCCCCGGCGGCGACGTGGCGGCCAGCGACCAAATCCACTACGCCATCAGCCGCTACAAAGAACGCACCGGCAAGCCCGTGCTGGCGTTTATGCAGTCGGTAGCCGCGTCCGGCGGGTACTATTCAGCGGTCGCCTGCGACCAGATCATGGCCGAGCCGACCACGATCACCGGCTCCATCGGCGTGATCATGAGCCATCTGGTCGTCAAGGATCTGCTCGAAGAAAAACTGGGCATCAATCCCGTCGTCATCAAAAGCGGCGAACGCAAGGACTGGCCGAGCCTGTACACCGAGACCACCGACGAGCAGCGGCAGTATCTCGACGAACGCATCATCCAGCCCGCCTACGAGCGGTTTGTGCAGTTGGTCGCCGAAGGACGAAAGGGGCGGCTCACCGAGGCCGAGGTGCGTGTCTTGGCCGACGGCGGTATCTTTACCGCGCCGGACGCCCTGACCAGCAAGCTGATCGACCAAATCGGCTATTTTGAGCAGGCGGTCGAGTCGCTGGCGCAAAAGGCAGGCCTGACCCGTCCGCTGGTGGTCGAATACAGTGAACGCTTTTCGGTGCTGTCGATCTTCGGCGCCGAGGCCAACCGCGGCCTGACGCTCGACGCCGACCTCCTCGAAAAACTGCTCATCCCGAAACTGATGTATCTATGGGACGGACGGCGATAGAGGCCAACTGGAAACAACGTTCGCAGTTCAAAGCTTCAGCGTGTTAAATTCGGTGTCCCCGGTGTATTCGGTGGTTTTACCCTGTTGGCACGAGGACGAAGTAAAAATCGTCTAAGGGGCAGCATTGTGTTTATGATTCGACTCTGATCTGATCCCACGGCGCACCGAAGACCTCTGCGCTGAATAGATACACCTCGACACCTTTTTTCTTCCATGCATCCCATGGCAGCCCCGCCTTGTGCGTGCAGCAATAGCCGAGAAACTCCTCGGTGTCCCAGCCGGTTTCATCGGCAACCTGCGGCAGAAAGCAGCCGCTCCGCACGCCGTCGGTGATATAGATGCCGTCGATGCCCAGGCGCAGGCTCATCGGGTCGTCGGTCTTCTGCATCGGCGTCAACGCGGAGATTTCAATAAACAGTTCGGGCAATTCCGCCGCCGTGATACGGTCGTGCGTAAATCGAGGGTCGTGCCGGGCCGACGAAACGGCCATCTGCGCGACCATCTGGCACAGCGGCTTTTCCGCCTCAAACTGCCCGATGCACCCCCGCAACTCGTCGCCGTTCTTGAGTGTCACAAAACACCCCCGCGGCTCATTCAGCACTGCATCGTCGCACCCCCCTTTCGGAACCGGCTTGCCCGCAATGACCGCCGCAACTGTCCGTTTGGCAATCGCAAGCAGCGTCATTTTATGGGTTTCATTCATCTTAATTGCCTAAATACAGATGCGCTGGGAATTTCCCATCGGTCTGCTGCACAGAACCGATGCCACCCAACCCGATTTATAATCATTAATTTTCAGCATACTTGGGCTGAAGCACTAAACTACTCAAACAAATGCCCAACCTTGCGCAGTACATAGACCAGCACGGCTAGTAAAATGATCGCGATGACGGTGGCGATGTTGAAGTATTTTTCAATCAGCGTACGGGCGCGTTGACCAAAGAGCCGAAACAGCACGCCTTCGCCGCCGAACCGCATCGCCCGAAAGATCAGGCTCACGCCGATGAACTTCCAGACCGACACCTCGGCCATCCCCCCGACCCAGCTAAACAGCATATACGGCACCGGCGTCAGGGCTGAGATGGCAATCGCCCAGAAGTCGTACCGCTGGTAATAATCCAGCGCCAACTGCGCCTTGTCGCCCAACTGAAGCGGCCCGACGCTGATCTGCTCAAAAAACGCCACAACACGCTCCGGCCCAATCGCAAGCCCCAGCAAAAACGCAATCGTCCCCCCCAGCACCGAAAACACCGAACACGTCAAGCCGTAATGAATCGCCTTCTGCGGCTTGCCCATACTCAACCCGATCACCAGCACATCGGCCGGAATCGGCACACAGATCGGCTCGACAATCGCCAGCACAATCAGCGCCGGCACGCCGAACCGCGTATCCGCCCACCCGATCACCCAATCATACAGCCGTCGATGCCAGTGCCACCATGCGGTCGACTTCGAAGAGGCAGTAGGGGCTATCTCCGTCGATGTCGTCTCTGTCGTCGGCGGCATATTCAGTCCCATTTCAGCACGGCGCCGCTGTCGGCACTGGTGGCCATCGCGGCGTATTTGGCCAGGCAGCCATAGGTGATACGCGGCGGACGCGGCTTCCAGGCGGCTTTGCGTTTAGCCAACTCGGCCTCCGACACCTCGACGTTGATCGTGCGGTTCGGGATGTCGATTGTAACGGTGTCGCCGGGATTGATCAGTGCAATCGGCCCGCCCATCGCCGCTTCGGGGCTGACGTGGCCGATGCAGGCGCCGCGCGTGCCGCCCGAAAAGCGGCCGTCAGTAATCAGCGCAACCGACTCGCCCAGCCCGGAGCCCATAATGTAGCTGGTGGGGCTGAGCATCTCCTGCATACCGGGGCCGCCCTTGGGGCCTTCGTAGCGGATGATCACCACATCGCCGGCCTTGACCTTGCCGCCAAGGATGCCATCGCAGGCCTCTTCCTGACTTTCAAAGATAACGGCCGGACCGGAATGTTTAAGCATCGACGGCGCAACACCGGCGGATTTGACGGCGCAGCCGTTGGGGGCGAGATTGCCCCGCAGAATGGCCAACCCGCCCTGTTTGGAGTAAGCTTTTCCAACCGTGTGGATGCAGTCGGGGTTCTTGATCGCCGCCTCGGCAATGTTCTGGCCGAGCGTCTTGCCAGTGACGGTCTTGCACTCCAGATTCAGCAAGCCCGGAATCGTGCTGATTTCCTTTAAAATCGCGCTGATGCCCCCGGCGGCATCGACATCCTCAATGTGCCAGTCGCTGGAAGGGGATACCTTACAGATATTGGGACACTTTTCGCTTATGGCGTTTATGCGATCCAGATTATACTGAATATCGGCCTCAGTGGCAACCGCCAGTGAATGAAGAACCGTGTTGGTCGAACCGCCCATCGCCATATCGAGGACAAAGGCATTATCAATCGACTTTTCCGTCAAAATGTCCAGCGGCTTAAGGTCTTCATTGACCATCTCGACAATACGACTGCCCGCCTTTTTGTACAATTCCTGACGCTTGGGATCCACTGCAAGCACCGTTCCGTTGCCGGGCAGCGCCAACCCGATGGCCTCACACAGGCAGTTCATACTGTTGGCCGTAAACATCCCCGAACAGCTTCCCTGCGTCGGACAGCCGGCGAATTCCAACTCGGTCAGACGCTCTTCAGTGATCTTGCCGGCGTTAAACCCGGCGACCGCCTCAGAAATGGTGATCAGGTCCGCGGGTTTGCCGTCTTTGGTCTTGCCGGCCTTCATCGGGCCCCCGGAGACAAAAATCGTCGGGATATTGACCCGCATCGAGGCCATAAGCATTCCCGGCACCACTTTGTCGCAATTCGGGATACAGATCATCCCGTCAAAGCAATGTGCCCGGCACATCGTCTCGACCGCGTCAGCGATGATTTCGCGCGAGGCCAGGGAGTATTTCATCCCGACGTGTCCCATCGCGATGCCGTCGCAGACAGCAATGGTATTGAATTCAAACGGCACCCCGCCGGCGTCGCGCACCGCCTGCTTGACCACCTTGGCCACCTCGTGCAGGTGCACATGCCCCGGCACAATGTCGCAGTAGCTGTTGGCAATCGCGATAAACGGCTTCTTGATGTCGTCCGACGTCAGCCCGCACGCCCGGAGCAGCCCCCGATGCGGCGCCCGCTGAAACCCCTGCTTGACACTATCACTTTTCATAAACTTAATCTCCACAATAACGAAAATCAGATTAATTTGGATTCGCGGCCTTCAATTTTCACGATATTATAGCTGTCAGCGACGATTTCTTAAACCGAAAAATCAAAAACAGTCGATTTAAACGTCGGTTGGAGGGAATTTTTTTCAGTAGTGTCATAGTAAGGAACTATTGAGGTATGTGAAATGTAGCCCGCATAGCGACATGAGGAAGCCACGCGTCTTAATAAACTTGTGGTGTATGGGAAACAGCAATCCCTCCGCCCCTTCACGCACGCGCAGCAGGCGGGAAGGAGCAGGGGGACAATCACTGCTTTACGGTACATGCCATGGCGGGCGAGGCTGCATTTACATCCCCCATTCCTCAGCCATGATGGCAAAATCTCGCAAATCTATCTTACAATCATTTTCAGCGATATCCGCTTCAAGCGGACAATCCGCTGGATTTCCACTCTGTAGCCATTCTTGAGCAAGTATCATAAGGTCAATCAGTGTGACATGACAATCTCCGGTCAAGTCTGACTTCAGTGTACAGGATATGCCCACGGAACCACCGCCGGATGCCGTTATTAGAATTCCGTCCCAATCGGCGGAATAAGCATAAATACCTCCCCATAGCAAGGCTTGAACAACATATTCAACAACTCCATTATCATCTGTAACTGCGAAGTATTCTTCCGCTGTTCCGTCACCGTCGCTGTCAAAAGTGAAGACCACCGTCTGGCCTGCGATGGCGTGGCCGGAACCGTTCTTCAGCGTCGCCCGCAGGGTACCTTCCGAAACGCCGCCATTAAGAATCAGCGTCACATCGTCCACCGTCAGTGTCGCGCCATCGATGACATCGCCGATGCCGTTGTGGTTGCTGTCGGCCTGGTCGGAATTATACACCGTCGGGGCGTTGTCAAATGCCATCGCCAGCGCATAATCGCCCATCGTCATCGGCTGGCCGTTAACTTTAACAAAGTCCAGCAGCGTCATCCACATCTCCCATCGATCGGGATCAACCATGTTGTTTTCACGGTTGATACCGTCCGGTGCCGATGGGCACGACGTCAGTCGATCCTGATCATTGCAATACCGCGTACTCCATTCCACTTCCTCGATCAGCCATGTATTGAGTTGCCCGTATTGGGTAATGGTATTCAGATATTGAGCGTAGTTGGCATGTCCCTTCAGTTCAGGATCCACTTGCCGATCGGCGCTGGCGTGGAATATCCCGAATTGGTCAAACTGTTCATGATGCGACCCTTCGGGGGTAAAGATCGAATTGCCTTCTTCCCACACACTGGCACTGAAGGCCGCAAATCCCAGTTGAGCCGTCGCTTCCCGGCTGAGAGTGTCCGAGGTATTGAAGGGCGGCGAATAACTGATCAGCGGATTGGCGGCGTTAGTCCAGTCGATCTTGTCAGACGTATCCGGGTCGGCCCCGCCATCCTGAAGCCACCAGTCCAGATAATCGCCCGCCAGCGTTCGCTGGCCGACGCGAAGATACTGGAACATCTCGGCGACCGTAAAGCCGCACGTCTCGCACGAATAGAAATTCCGGTCGGGCATCGTCGCCCAGTCGCCCAGCGGCGTATTGTTATTATGGTACGTCCCGTGCTGACCGATCTCAAGGTTGGGGTTGTCAAGCCGCGCATTAATCCACCGGATCGGATCGGGATCGCCGAATGCGTTCCACAGCTTTTTGGGAATGACCACCAGCGTAATCGGAACCTCTTTGCCGCCCGGCAGATCCGACGGAACCTGATAGCCGAGTGTTGCGGGATCATCGCCGATGCCGTTATAGCTGAAATTCTTGTTCAGTTCCCATTCTTCGGGGCTGAGAATCGCGCCGTCGGTCATCGTCTGCGTAAATTCATTCTGAAAGGCACGCCCCAGTGCGTCAATGCGAAGAATGAAATGCGTATCGCTCTGCGACCAGATCGCCTTGGCCTGCTGCGCCTTCTCGTACAGCACCGGACAAAGCGGCCCGTCGAAAATCCCGTCGTCGTCCGAATCGACGTTATACAGCGGATCGCAGGCGTCGCCGACCCCGTCGCCGTCGCTGTCCATCTGGTCAGGGTTGTACACAAACGAACAGTTGTCGAATTCATCGAGAATGCCGTCGTTGTCATCGTCTGGATCAGCCGGATCGCCGAAGCCGTCCTGGTCATTATCCAACTGATCGCGATAATTCAAGCCGCCGTCGTCATTGATGTCCAGCCGCGGGAAGTTCGGATGCAGCGGGGTATTATCATAGAGATCGATGATGTCGTCGCCATCGGTATCCTTTCGGTCGGTCAGCAGGCCCGTCAAAACCGCTTCATAGTTGCCGAACACCACATCCGTAAAATTATCCGTCAGGGGATTGATATCTCCGACCGCCAGACCTTTGGCATCAGTACCGTTTTGCCCGATAATGCCGGCATTCAGAAAACGCGGCCAGCCATTGCCATCATTTCCCGAATTGAGCCACAAATCAACGGCCCCTTCCCATGTGCTGCCGTCGCCCCCGGTGACAAAGTCCACCAGGCTGTCCCCATTGAAATCGCCGCAGGCGATTGTGATGGGGGCAAAGAGACTATGGAGCTGTGCATAAGCATAGGGGCGCGTTCCGGTACTGACATTATTGTATCGGATCGGTTTTCCGTTTATATCCCCAAACGAACCCGAGCCGTCATTCTGATAAACATAAAGATAGCCGGCCCTGTCGGTAACCAACAGGTCAAGGTCGCCGTCTCCATCCATATCTCCCAGGGCCAAACCATACGCATGAGGATAGGAGCCGGTTGTGGTCGGAGGATAATACGGCGGCGTTTCAGGATCCAGGATGTTTTCTGCCGAAACGATGATTTCGCCCGATGACCATGTCGGCTGACCGCTCGGGTTGTTGCCCGAATTGCGGAACAGAATAATGTCCGCACGTCCGTTGGCCGACGCCGTGATATCGCCGCCGATAATATCAACATCATTATCCCCGTCCACATCCCCGGAAGTAACCGCCGCACAATATTCACCGATATCGCCGACGATAACAATCCCGGCTTGAGGATTGGCTAAGGACCCGTTCGCCTGGAAGGTCCCGTCTCCGTTTCCTGGATAAAGGTGGATTTCTCCATTGTAGATGTCGTAGTCGGCCAAATCGACAGTCATCGACAGCACAAAATCCATCTGGTTATCGCCGTTGAAATCTGCAACGGATAGACCATAGGCATTGTTGTAGGCTTGATTGACCACTCGCCCGGCATGGGTAAAACCGCCGCTTCCGTTACCGATGAACAATACCACATACCCGTTTGTCTGCCCGCTGATGATGTCAGCAATGCCGTCTCCGGTAAAATCGGCAATGCCTATGCCGAAAGCCCGTGTAGCGTCAGCGATCGATACGAGGGTGACTTGATTAAAACCCGGCTGGAGGACATCGGCAAAGGACACCGCAGAGCCGAAGACAAGTGCAACAACCGCTATCCTGAACATGATGCTTGTTCTTTTCATGACCATTCCTCGCAATAAAGACTGTATATATTTGCGCACCCTCCCACCTTTGCCTGTAATTGGCTTACAGACCGTTTTCCTTTTGCGCCTTCGATAACTCGTATCAGGAGCGCTTACGCAGACCCAATGCACCCAGTCCCAGAAAGACCAGGGTCGCCGGCTCGGGAACCGCCACAAATTCCCACATCACCCCCGCCGAACGCATCGAAACATAGGAGTTTGAATGGGCAACCTGGGAAACGGTATATGTTTGACCTGCAGTCAAAAGAACTTGGTCGGCAATTTTGAGCCATACCCCGCTACCCCCGCGGATTAGTGAACCCGGCATATAATCCCATGTTTCGGCAATCCAGTTGGAGCCGTCACGATTCATGTCAACATTCGTCCAAACGGCATCTGCCCCGTCACTGGTGACAGTAATGTTACACAAGGAGGATACTCCCGTTGTGTCCAGCCAGGTAATATAGACATTGTAATAGCCAGTTTGACCTCCTGTCTCGTTGGTCGTGTACAGGCCGTTGCCAAAATACTGATAAGCCGGAACATCCCAATTATCAACATCCATTCCCGGAGTATAGGAATAAACATAGGTATCCTTGGCCGGGTCAACGGCACTACCACCGAAAACACTGTTTGTCGCGGTCAAGCCGGGGGCAGTTCCTGCGGTTGAGGGTGAAGGGGCTGTCGGTCCGTTGTGGTAAAAGTGATCGGATGCAAGCCCACTGGAATGGGGTTCGACAACAAACGCCGCAAAAACCGGCCCGGCAAATGTCATCAACACAAGCAAACCAACTGTAACAAAGATTCGGTTTTTCATCTTAGTACCCTCCGAAACAAAAGTTAAAAAATGGTTAAAAACGGATAGTGATCGACCTTGAAGATTTGACATGCCCAATAATACAATATTTTCCCTTCCATTTTAAACTCCCGTACCTCTGCTCAACTGCGACCATTATATCACACATTTAAATTAAAATGGGTATTGCACGCAAAAAAAAATAGCAATTCAAATTAACTACCAAATTGAATCTTTTTTAGTATCGCTAAGCCTTTTGATAAAAAAGCTTTATAGCTATTATGAAAAAGGGAGCACTACATGATTCAAAGTAAAAAATATGAACCAAAGATGATATTTTTCTTGCAGCAATAATCTGCGGACCCCATGCTGACGGAAAATATTGATATACTAACATCGGAAACCGGGAAAATTCAACAGCAATAGGTATCTTGGTATAATATATCGGCATAATAAACACTTAAAAATCCGAAAAATGGCTCAGGTCAATAGAATAACTGCCACCCTAAAAAATCCGTGGCATGGGCATCTTGCCCATGAAATTCGTGTCGTACGGCCATCTTTGCCATGCACTATTCAATTTTTTGAGGTTGCCTTACATATTCACACATCCACAACGCACTGGGCGACCCATTGGCGATCGTCGAGCTGGAAGACTTTCAGTTCCATATATGTCGCGGCCTTGACGCCGACCGAGATCGCGTGCCGCTGCGAGTCGAACGCCTCGCCCCACGCCCGGCCGCACAACCGCGTCCCGTCGATGGACACGGCAAACCGCCCGAAGAGCATCTTGCGCACCTCCATCTCATAGATCAGGGCGTTCAGCCAGTCGGCAAACAGCAAATCCAAATCATCGGCCGTGCAGACGACCTCGACGCATGTTTCGCTGCGCACCGCGTCCACATCATAAATCACCGCCGCCAGCGCCCGCGCCCCTTCGGCAAACGCCTCTTCGACCGTCGCCCCCACGCCGCGCACTCCCACATCGGCAATATGCTGAAAATGTTCCCACATCCTACACACTCCTTAACGCCGCACGCTTGTTCAGTTGGCGGCACAGGTCTTTGTAATACCCCACCGTCTCGTCGCCAAGCGAGAGGATAGGAAACGCGGTCTTGTTGTGGCACAGCGGCTCGTCCAGATCGACCAACCCCCGGCACAACTCGCCATCCGGTGTGCCGGGAATGGGTGAAAAATCGCTGAGCATCACACGAATCCCCAGCGATGAGGCAAACCGCATCGACTCCTCAAGCTGCTGGGCCGCAAACCGCGGGTGGCCCAGCATCTCGTAAGCCGTCACCTGGGACAAATCCACCCCGGCTCGTCGGAGATGCTCCACCGCCGCCGCAAGGTCGGCCGAGACCACCTTCGCTCCCCCGCCGTTGTGAAAATCCGCCGCCCGGCTCTCAAAGCCCAGATAAAACGTCTTGACCCCCGCTCGCACCATCAGCCGTGCCGCCTCGGCCGTCAAAAACCGGGCGTGTAAAGCATTCGGCGTATGAAAATTGATGTCCAAACCGCGACCGATAACCGCTTCGAGGAATGGGAACAGTACTTTTTCCGGCTGGAACAACAGGGCATCGTCATAAAAAGCGACATTTCTTGCCCCGCACCGTACCAGAAACGCCGCCTCCTCAACACACGCCTCCACCGACCGGGCGGCGAACGTGACCCCCGACTGGGGCACATAGCAATACGAACACGCAAACGGACAGCCCCGCGTCAGCTTGATGACCCCCGTTGCCAGAGATGGGTACAGTTCCCAAGCCGGGAGTACCGCCCCCGCCGGGCATGGGATGTTCAGCAGGCTAAACAGCGGCTCCAGATTATCTCCGGCGACCACAAGATCGGGGCCGAGCGAGCGGGCATGAGCGGTGCAGCAGGTGGCGTAAAACCCGCCCAAGACGACTTTTGCACGCGGATGCAACCGGCGGACATCCTCAATCACCTCGCGCACACCGGGGTACCAATAGGTCAGCGAAGTCTGGATGAGGACGGCATCCGGTGCGGTTTGCCCGCTCAAAAACGCCTGAAAATGCGCCCGCTCTGTCCCAAATCGATTGTAATAGCGCGGAATTTGCCTAAAAACCGTCGGCTTGGGCAGCCGCTGCTTGGGGTAGGGACCACAGCCCCAAGCGTTGGTTTTGGCGGCCTCGGCGGGCGAAAAATCAGGGTGCTGACGATCCACAAAATCATACAAACATAGCTCGGCGTATCCCCGCAGCAGCCCCCCTGTCCTCAGCAGGCCGTAGGGCTTGAGCCAAAAATCGTAGGCCGAAAAATCATAAATCGGCGGGTTTACCAGTATAATTCGCGGCTTCATCTGCCCTATCATAACGATTTTTTACCGATTTTCTGTAATTTTCCCCGAAAAACACTTGCAAAACCAAAATAATTTTCTATAGTTGTAAGGCTTTAGCGAATAGAACGATACAGGAACAAACGACCGCGGCCGGATAAGGCCGAACAGACAAAACGGGAGTCGATTATGGCACGAGAATGTTATTATTTGGGTAAAAAGACCAAAGCCGGCAAAAGCTACGCCACACGCGGCAAGGCCAAGTATCTCGGCGGTGTCGGTACAAAAACCACCGGTATCACCAAACGCAAGTTCAAAGCCAACATCCAGAAGGTGCGGGCGATTATCGACGGCAAGGTCTGCCGCATCCGCGTCTCGGCCAAGGCCCTGCGCATGGGACTGGTCACCAAGCCCCCCAAACGCGACCGCAGCGGCGTCCAGTCTGCGGCCGAATAGTCCCGCCGACAACTACGAATTTCCAAGGCAAGCCCCTTCACCGGCGCTTGCCTTTTTTATTGCGCGGTTGCCGCTACTTGAGGCCGGTGGCGCGGCGGAGGTAGGCCAGTTGGGTGGCGGAGAGTTTCTTGCACTGGCCGGACGGGATGCCCTTTAGCTCGATATCGCCGATGGCGGTGCGTTTGAGGCCTTTGACCTTATAGCCCACACGGGCGAACGAGCGGCGTAGCTGGCGGTTCAGCCCCTGGCGGATGATGATTTCAAGCGTCGTTTCCAGATTCGTGCGGCGGATCACGCGCAGCGCGGCGCGTTCGGTCTTGCCCTCGGCCAGCCAAACGCCTTTTTTGAGCTTCTCGATGTCGTCCCCTTCCATCCGCCCGCGAATGACAACCTCGTATGTCTTCGGCAGTTCATACCGGGGGTGCGTCAGGCGATTGGTCAGTTCCGCGTCGTTGGTCAGCAAAATCAGCCCGGTCGTCTCGGCATCCAGCCGTCCGACGCAAAACACCCGCTCTTTGCACGGCGCCAGATCGACCGCCATCGCCCGTCCCTGCGGATCATGGCTGGTGCAAATCACGTTTTTGGGCTTATTGAGCAGAAAATAGACCTTGCTTTCGGCCCGAATACGGCGGCCCTCAATGCGGATGTCATCCTTGTCGGGGTCGGCAAACGCCGGCAGCGTGTTGATCACCTCGCCGTTGACCGTCACCGCCCCGCCGAGAATCAACTGCTCGCACCGCCGCCGGGAGTCGATCCCCGACGCGGCCAGAATCTTCTGCAAACGGATTGGCTTGGTCTGGCCCGCCGCGGGGCTTTTTTCGGTTTTTTTCTTTTGGGTCGTCATCATCGACGATACCCTACCCTATCCACCCTCCAAAAACAACGAAAATCATCCTTTGCGCCGCCGCAGGCTGAAGGTTGTGATGATTTTGACGTTGACTTTTGGGATTCAGGGGGTACAATCTCCGCTTTAATTTGGGCAAAAAACGGGATGTCCATTAAAAAAGCGTAAAAATAGCTGGAAAAATGTACGTTATAGGCTAAAATTCCACGAATGAAATTTGTACTGATTGACAAAGTTTTAGCTCTTGAGCCGGGCACGTCGCTGACGGCGGTCAAGAGCGTTTCGCTGGCCGAGGAGTACCTGGCGGATCATTTTCCGATCTTTCCGGTCTTGCCGGGTGTGCTGCTGCTGGAAGGACTGGTCGAAAGCGCCTCGTGGTTAGTACGAAACAAGAGCCATTTTGCCCAGAGCATGGTGCTGCTTGAAAGCGCACGGAATGTGCGGTACAAAAGCTTTGCGGCGCCGGGGATGCAGATTCGCTATACGGTCTCGACCAAGGCGATTGAGGAAAACACCAGCAGTTTTTCCGGCGTCGGCGTCTGCGGCGATGAGGAAATCGTCGCGGCACAATTCACGCTGCGGCATTTTAACCTGGCGGACGAAAACCCGAAGATGGCCCACGTGGACGGGCAGATCATCAAGGCAATGAAGGCACGCTGGGGCCTGTTATATGGAATCGAGTAACTTGAAATTATAAAATCCGAAATTCGAATCTCGAAATACGAAACAATATCAAATGACCAAATGCAAATGTTCAAAACACGTTCGTAACGACTGAATGCTGTGTTTGTAACAATTGGATTTTCGGATTTTGAATTTGTTTCGAATTTCGGATTTCGTGCTTCGAATTTGCGTTTATAACTGAATATTCAAATTGGATTAATGGATTGTATCGGAGGCAACACACTATGGCAATGAGCCGTGACGAGATTTTTGAGCAGGTTAAAGAGGCGCTGGTCGATGCACTGGGGCTGGACGACGACGATGTGACGCCGGAGGCGACGCTGATGGGCGACCTAGGCGCCGAGAGCATCGATTTTCTGGATATCGTGTTCCGCCTGGAAAAGGCGTTTGAGATCAAGGTCCCGCGGGAAGAGCTGTTCCCGGCCGAGGCGGTGCTGAACCATCCGGAATTTGTCAGCGGCGGCAAGGTGACGGCGGCGGGACTGGCGGAACTGAAAGCCAAGATGCCCCACACCGACCTGAGCGGCTTTGAGGCCGACCCGGATGTCAATAAGATTGCCGACCTGTTTACGGTGGATGCAATCGTGAACTTTGTCGAAACAAAGGTCAACGGCTAAAACCTTAACCATGAAGTGCATGAAGCACATGAAGAAATACTATAAATAAAACTTCGTGGTCTTCCTGTTCTTCATGGTTTCATTCTTTTTCTGTTGGAATCGTGTCAGATGCGCTGGATTTGGATTGACAAGTTTCTGGAGTTTGAAAGCGGCAAGCGAGCGGTGGCCTTAAAGAACGTCACCCTGGCCGAGGAGCACCTGCACGACCATTTTCCGGGCTTTCCGATGATGCCGGAGTGCCTGATGATCGAGGCGATGGCGCAGACGGCGGGCATTCTCGTCGGCGAGGCACGGGGGTTTGCCGAAAAGGTCGTGCTGGCCAAGATCAAAAAGGCGGCGTTCCATCATTATGTCCGGCCGGGGGATACAATCACGCTGCACGCCGAGATGGAATCGATCGCGCCCGAGGCGGCCAGTACCATCGGCGAGATACGCCGCGGCGACGAACTGATCGCCCAGATCAGTCTGATGTTCAGCCATGTCGATAAAAACCTGGCGGGCAAGAAATTTCCCGAAGAGAATTTTGTGTTCACCGATATGTTTAATTCCCTGCTGACCGGCTTTGTCGAGACGCATCCGGATGCGGAGTTGTCGCGATGAACGGGCGGCGCGTCGTGATTACCGGGTTGGGGGTGGTTTCGCCTCTGGGGCTGACGGCGGACGAATTCTGGCAGGGGCTGCTGGATGGCCGCAGCGGGATTGCACCGATCAAAGCGTTCGATGCGGGGACGTTTCCGTGCTCGCTGGCCGGCGAAGTGCCGGAGTACAAGTTGCGGGATTACGTGCCCAAGTCCTACCGCAAGGCAACCAAGCTGATGAGCCGGGATATCGAGCTGTCAGTGATCGCCGCGGACGAGGCATTCAAGAGTGCCGGCGCGATCACGAAGGCAGCCGAAAGCGGGACGCCGACGTTTGAGCCGACGCGGCTGGCGATTTGTTTCGGGGCGGGGTTGATCAGTTGCGATCTGAACGAACTGGCCGAGTGCGTGGCCAAGGCTGTAACAGACGGCACGTTTGACCTGCGCAAGTGGGGCACAGCGGGGATGGAAAACCTGACGCCGCTGTGGCTGCTCAAGTATCTGCCGAATATGCTGCCGTGTCATGTGGGGATCATTCACGATATTCAGGCGCCGAGCAATACCATCACCTGCGGCGAGGTCAGTGCGTATATTGCGATTGCCGAGGCGGCGGAGGTGATTCTTCGCGGCGATGCGGATGCCGCCGTCGGGGGCGGGGCCGAGGCGAAGGTCAACCCGATTGTGATGATGCGGCAATGCCTGCTCAAGCGTTCGACGACCGAACATAACGACTCCCCTGCCGCCGCGTGTCGGCCGTTTGATGCCAAGGCCAGCGGCTCGGTCTTCGGCGAGGCGGGCGGGGCGATCTTGCTGGAGGAGTTAAAGGCCGCGCAACAGCGAAACGCGCCGATTTTGGCCGAGTTTGCCGGGTCGGCATCGGGCAACAGTCTCAATCCGCAGATTGCGCATCTTGAAGCGGACGGGCTGGGGCTGGCAATGACGATTGAGGCGGCGCTGGCCGAGGCGGGGATCCGGGTCGAAGATATCGATTTGATTATCCCGACGGGGACGGGAATTCTGCTGGACGACCGGGCGGAGGCGCTGGCACTGGAGCGGGTGTTCGGGACAAAACTGGACAATATTGATGTGTGGGCGATTAAGGGGATGGTCAGCCATACAGGCGCAGCGGCCGGGTCGCTGGATGTCGCGGCGGCGGTCAAGGCGATCCAAACGGGCAAAATCGGCCCAAGCGTGAATTTCCAAACGCCCGCGGCGGGCTGTCGGCTCAAACTGACGCGAGGGGTCGTTGAAAAACCAATACGAAATGTGCTGTGCTGCGGGTACTCGTTCGGGGGGCAGACCGCGGCAGTGATTGTCAAGAGGTTCGAGGCGTAAATGAAATATCGCGTGGTCATTACGGGAATGGGCGTTGTGTGTCCTTTGGGACACAGCACAGCCGAACTCTGGGACGGCCTGATGACGGGCAAATCCGGGGCCGACTACACGACGCTGTTTGACGCGACGACCTTTCCGACGCAGTTTGACGCCGAGGTCAAAGGTTTTGACTTGGGCCGGTTTGTCAAGAATACCGACCTGCACAGCTCCGGCAATCGTGGGACGCAGTTTGTGCTGGGCGCGTGCGTGCAGGCGTGTCAACAGGCGGGCATCGATGTCGAGACCAGCAGCCCGACCGACGGCATCGACCGGCGACGGATGGGTATCTATCTGGGAGCGGGCGAAGGGCCGGTGGACTTTGACGCCTTCTTTTCGGCGCTCGTCGAGGGATGGGACGACACGGCCAAAGGTGTGGATTGGCAAAAATGGGGACAGGTTGCTCTGTCGCGGCTCAGCGCGATCCGCGAACTGGAACAGGAGCCGAATATGCCGGTTTCGCATCTGGCGCTCCTGACTGGGGCGCGGGGCATCACGCGAAGCTGCCTGACGGCGTGTGCGGCCAGCACGCAGGCGGTCGGCGAGGCGGCGATGCTGGTGCGACACGGCAAGGCCGAGGTAATGGTCGCCGGCGGGGCGCATTCAATGATTCACCCGCTGGGCGTAACGGGCTTTAACCGGCTGACCGCCCTGTCGCGGCGGAATGACAGCCCCAAGACCGCCTCACGGCCGTTCTCGGCCACGCGGGATGGCTTCGTCATCGGCGAAGGCGGCGCGGTGGTGATCCTGGAAACGCTCGAATCAGCAAAAAAACGCGGGGCGACGATTCTCGCCGAGGTCATCGGCTTTGGCAGCAGCAACGACGCCTTTCGCGTGACGGATATGCACGAAGAAGCACGCGGGGCCTGTCAGGCGCTGCGGGCGGCCCTCAACGACGCGGGATTAACAGTCAACGATATTGACTACATCAGCACGCACGGAACGAGCACTTCGGAAAATGATTCCGTGGAGACGCTGGCCATCAAAACGGTCTTCGGCCGACAGGCCCCCAAGGTTCCGTGCAGCAGCCCCAAGAGCCAGATGGGGCATCTGATCGGGGCGACCGGATGTGCAGAGCTGATTACCTGCATCTTGGCGATACAGCAGCAGACGCTTCCGCCGACAATGAACCTCAACGACCCGGACCCGGCGCTGGATCTGGATTATGTGCCGAACACCCCGCGAAAGGCCAAAGTCGATATCGCCCTGAACGAATCGTTCGGCTTCGGCGGGCAAAATAACGTAGTCATCATCAAACGCTATACAGAGGACGGATATCGATGATTGACATAAAAGTGATTCGTGAAAATCCGCAGCGATTTAAGGACGGGACCAAGGCCAAGCGGTTTAATGTGGATATTGACCGGCTGCTGGAAGTCGATGCCGCGCTGCTGGAGGCGAAGAAGAAGCTGCAGGAGATTTCCACCGAAAAGAACCGCCTGGGCAAAGAAATTCCGAAGCTGTCGCCGGAACAGCGAAAGGCGGCACTGGAGACGCTCAGTACGCTTAAGGAACAGGAAGCAACGCTCAACGAGCAGACCAAAAGCCTTCAGCCGGAGTTTGACGATCTGATGGGGCAGGTCCCGACGCCGCCGGCGCCGGAAGTGCCCTACGGCGAGGATGACACGCAAAACGTCGAGCTTCGCAGATGGGGCACGATCCGGGCGTTTGACTTTGAGCCGGAAGACCATATCCAGCTTGGGCAGACGCTGGACATTATTGATATGGAACGCGGCGTCAAGCTGGCCGGGACGCGGAATTATTTTCTCAAGGGCGACGGGGCGCTGCTGCATTGGGCGGTACTGCGGTTTGCGCTGGATGTTATGGTCAGCAAGGGCTATACGCCAATGATGGTACCGCTCTTGATGCGGGACGAGGCGATGCGGGGAACGGGGTATTTCCCCGGCGCCGAAGAACAGACGTACCAGATGGAGCGAGACGGACTGAACCTGGCAGGGACGGCGGAGGTCCCGCTGACGGCGTATCATTCCGGCGAGATTCTGGCCGAAGCCCAACTGCCGATCAAGACGGTCGGCCTGAGCACCTGCTTTCGGCGTGAGGCGGGCGCAGCGGGCAAAGACACCTACGGCCTGTACCGCATCCACCAGTTCGACAAGGTCGAACAGGTCATCGTCTGCGAAAACGATGAGGAAAAGAGCAAAGAGTATCATCTGGAGATTCTGGCCAATTCCGAGGCGGTGCTGCAGGCCATGAATCTGCCCTACCGCGTGGTGAACGTCTGCACGGGCGATCTTGGCCGCGGACAGGTGCAAAAATACGACATCGAGACGTGGATGCCGTCGCGCAACAGCTTCGGCGAAACCCACTCGGCCAGCCGCTTCTATGACTTTCAGGCACGGCGGATGAACCTGCGGTACAAGACTGCCGGCGGCAAAAACGTGTTCTGCCATACGCTGAACAACACCGTGATCGCCTCGCCGCGCGTGCTGATACCGATTCTGGAGTTGTATCAAAACGCCGACGGCACAGTCACCATCCCCGACGTGTTGCGGCCATACATGGGCGGAAAGGAACGCATCGAACCAAAGTAAGTTACAGTGAAGGAGATTAATGCTTGAACGGAAGGGGTTTTGATCGGGATCGCCTGATCCGGCATAATCTGGAGCGGTTTTTGCCGGAGGCCGAACCGCTAAACCGTTGGGAGCGGCTGGCGGCGTCCACCCCCCTCCTGCTGCCTGCGATTGCCTTTATCACCGGAATTTTTGTGCAGGCCTTTTTTGATCTCCCGTTGTGGGTCGGAGTGGGGATTTCGATACTAACAGCCCTTGTATTTGTCTATTCGCTTTTCATTTCCAAGGCCTCCTTACGCCGTCTCATTATCTCTTGCGTCGCAGCTGTTGCCGCCTTTGCGGCCGCCGGAATGCTGCGTTATGCGGCGTTTGCCCTGCAGGAGCCGGAACATGTTGTCCGGCTGACCGGCACGGAGCGCCGGCTGGCAACCCTTGAGGGGGTCATTATCTCGCCGATTCATCACGACGAACGCACGACATGGACGTTTGCCGACTATTTTCCCACGCCGCCGCAGAGCAGTTTTTATCTCTCGGTGCGGGCACTGGAAACACCGGAAGGGCCGCGCGCAGCGTCCGGCCTGGTGCGTGTCCAAGTCGCCGAGATCGCCCGTCATCTGGCACAGGGCGACCGGGTGCGGCTGTACTGCTGGCTGAGCGGGTTCGACGGTCCGGCCAATCCCGGCCAGTTTGATATGCAGGCCTATATGCACCGGAACGGGGTGCTGCTGGGCGCGTCCGTTCCGGCCGCCGACGGAGTGGAGGTACTCGCGCACCGTCAATGCGGAGTCATCGCCGGCTTGCGTCAATTGTTCAAAGGCTATACCAGCGGTGCACTGTTTGAGGAAGCGGACTATCCGCACGAAACCGCATCACTGGCCGCGGCGCTGCTGCTGGGAGAACGCGGCGATCTGGACGCCAAGACTTATGCGGCGTTTCAGCGTACCGGGCTGGCACACTTTATCAGCCTGTCGGGGATGCACGTGGGGATTCTGGCCGGGTCGCTGTGGGGGCTGAGCCGATTTTTGGGCGTGCCCAAACCGATGCGGGCGGCGGTGTGTCTTGTGCTGCTGCTCAGCTACGGACTGGTCGTGCCGCCGCGTGCGCCGACGGTGCGGGCGATCTTTCTGGCGTGCTTTTTCTTTTCAGCCGTCATGATCAATCGCCGCACCCGCCCGCTCAATACCCTTGCACTGTCAGCACTGGTTCTGCTGGCGGTGCGGCCGGCGGATGTGTTCACCGCAAGCTGGCAGTTGTCCTTCACCACCGTGCTGGGGATTATCCTGCTGTACGACCCGATCTATCAGCG
The DNA here is from genome assembly GCA_012729675.1 of Phycisphaerae bacterium. Lineage (GTDB taxonomy): Bacteria > Planctomycetota > Phycisphaerae > Sedimentisphaerales > Anaerohalosphaeraceae > T3Sed10-213. The sequence continues at coordinate 22,520 of JAAYCR010000049.1, forward strand.
GTTGCTGTCGTGGACGGTGTTTAAGGCGGTGGAGCGGCTGCCCGAACGCCTAACGCAGCGCACGGCAGTACAATGGACGCTCAAAGGTGGCGATGCGTTTGTGCGGCTGCTGTCAGTGGGGTTTGCAGCGTGGCTGGGCGGAGCGGGATTTTTGCTGTATCATTTTCACAGCATCAATCCCCTGTCGGCACTGTGGACCGTACTGGCGACGCCGTTTGTGCTGGTGATTCTCTATGCGGGGTATCTGAAGATCGTCCTTGCGCCGCTGTTTCCGACGGCAGCGATGCTGTTTGCCCTGCTGTTGGATATTGCCTGCCGCGGGTTGTCATCGATTGTCTCGGCGTTTTCAACGGTCGGCTGGTCGGAACTGCTGATCGGCAAAACGTCCGTCTGGGCGATTACGGGCGGTTACGCCGTCCTGCTGATGATGCGGCTTGCACCACGGCGGATTGCGGTCAAAATCTGCCTGGTGCTGCCGGTGTTGTTCGGACCGCTGTCGTGGATGCAGTTCCAAAACGGACGCGACACGCTGACAATGACGTGTCTGTCGGTCGGGCACGGACAGGCGGTGTGCCTCTCCTTTCCGGACAAGATGCAGTGGCTGGTGGACGCCGGGTCGATCTCCGTCAAAGACCCCGGCGGGCGGGAGGTGCTGCCGTATTACCGCTACCGCGGGGTCAACCGGCTGGATGCAGCCATCCTCACACACGGCGATATGGATCATCTCAACGGCCTGCCGGAGGTGGTTTCGACCCTCCCGACCGCCGGTGTATATGCCAACGCCGGTGTCTTTGACAAAGCGAAAACCTCGTCGTCGGCGTCCTATTTGATCCAGCAGTTGAACACCCTCGGCGCGGAATTGCAACCGATTGAATCGCTGGATACGCTCCCGAAAAATGTAACCGTCACAATGCTCTGGCCGGACGAAGAAACCGCCGCCCATACGGCCTTGGACGACAACGACAGATCGCAGGTGATCTGGATCGAATACGCCGGACGCAGTCTTCTGCTGTGCGGCGACATTGAACTATACGCCCAGAACGCCATCCTTGAGCGATACCCGTCCCTGCGGGCGGATGTGATTGTCCTGCCGCATCACGGCTCAACGAACAATCTGAATACCGGTTTTGTCGCAGCGTTTGATCCGAAGATTGTGATTGCCTCCTGTGCCGCCGGCCGCGTCGAAAATGCCTTTCGATCGGACGCCGAAAGCGGCATCGCGACCTTTTATACCCCGATTGACGGAGCGGTAACAGTCAATATAAAAGCCGACGGCGCGCTGAGCGCCATCGGCTTTAAAAGTCAAACAACAGTGCACCTGCACTGAACCCTGTCGGCAAGAAGCCGGCGGGAAAGACAACTACCGCATATGCACCACGATCTCCACGCGGCGATTTTTGGCCTTGTTGGCGGCGGTGGTATTCGGTGCAACTGGACGGGCTTCGCCACTGCCGACCGCCCGAATATTCTCTGGCTGCATCCCGCGACCGACCAGATACCGCAGCACAGTCAACGCACGAGCCGCCGACAGATCCCAGTTGTCCTGCCACTTGTCTTTGGTTTTGCTAATCGGGTCAGTATCGGTATGGCCGACAATGTCAATCTTGCGGCCGCTGTAACGCTGGCGGATAACGCTGTAAATGTGATCCAGTTCCTGACTGGTGGTGCTCTTGAGCGCCGCCTGGCCGGAGGCAAAGAGAATCGTATTCGGCAGCGTTACCGTAATCGTCCCGGCCTGCTCATCGACAGCCACGTCGCCAACCTGAAAACCGGTCGCTTGGGCGGGGGTCGCCTGCCGCTGGTCGATCTGGCGTTTCATCTCTTCCAGTTGGCGCTGCGCCTGCGTCAACTGCTGGCTGAGCTGCGCCTTTTCGGACGCCGACATATCCAGCGTGCCGACACAATTCTCGTACAGCCCCTTGAGATTCTGGTGCTCAACATCCAGCTCGGTGTACCGCTGCTTCCAGTTCGTACAACCGGTCATCACCGCCATCACGGCCGCCAAGCCCGCCATCAAAACGATTTTGCGTCCAACCCTACTCATAACGACCTCGCTTTCATTTTTTATTGAAGGTTTGTCCCGTACAGATTCGAAATCAAAGTTTTAAGACTGTCGTAAAAGATGATAACCAGAAACACCGCCGCTGACAAGAACGGACCGTAAGGAATTTGGCGTATTTTTTTGAAAATCGCCTGATAGAGCGCCCAAGCAATCCCGAAAAACGGGGCGATGAAGAAGGCCAAAACGACCCAGAACGGACCGATGACCGCCCCGGCCGCTCCCATCAGGTGAACGTCGCCCAGTCCCATCGCCTCCCTGCCGAAGGCCAGCGTACCGATAATTCGCGTCGCCCAGACGACCGCACAACCCGAAAAATAGCCCGCCAGCGAGCCAAACCCGTACATGACAGCCGGGTATTCCACAAACGTTGTCCACTTGTCGGCCAACGCCGGGAGTTGGATCAGTTTCATCGCTCCCACTGCACAAAGAATTATCGGCAGAACGAAAATGATTTCTTTGACGATTTCTTTTCGGTCGTTGTATTCCGGTTCGGGGGTGTCGGGGTTGATCGCTTTGTCCGCCTCATAAGCCGCATCAAGCTCATAGCTGGGGCGAATCAGGCCGAACCGCATTGCCACAAGTGAAATTGCCGTGCCGACAGCCGCCCCCCCGGCCATCGCCGCAATCTTGGCAGACGCCCCGGGAAAAAGCGAACCCCGCAAAAGAACATCCGCATCAAGTACCCAGCCGGACGCAATCGAAGCGGCAATCCCGACGGCCGTCACAAACCAGCAAATCTGAATAGGGATAATCCATAGCTCAAGATCGATAGCAGACGCCGCCAGAAACGCCGCGATCAGTGTCATCACGGCCAGATAGAACAGCCAGCCCCCGCTGAAAAATTGCTCCATCGCCCCGCCTTCCAACCCGGTCTGCCGCCCCTCAAAATAGAAAACCCACAAATACACACCGGCAAAACACAGTGCCGTCAGCAGTTCGACCAGAAAATACCGAATCGAAATGCCCGCCCCGCACCGACGGCACTTGCCGCGAAGGAGCACCCAGGACAGCATCGGGATGTTGTCATAAAAGCGGATGGGCTTATCGCAGGCCGGACACGCCGAGCCAGGGCTGACGAGCGATTTTTCTCGCGGCAGCCGATAGATCACCACATTGAGAAAACTACCCACGCACGCGCCCATCGCGACGATAAACCCAAACCAAATCCATTCTGCAATCACAGGGCCATCCATTTTCTAACCATGAAGAGCATGAAGCACATGAAGGTAATTAAAAGCACTAAAGCTTAAGCACTAAATCATAAACAAGATCAAAAACTAAAATTTTAAAAATCCTGTTCTTCCTGCTTAAAAACAACTTCATGCTCTTCATGTGCTTCATGGTAAATTCGTTATTACTTTTCTGTTTGTCGCTGGACGAGGCCGGAGACCTTCATCGGCAGGCCGAACAGGCGGATAAAGCCCGTCGCGTCGGTCGAATTGTATTCTTCGCCCATCGTAAAGCTGGCCAGATGCGGGTTATAAAGGCTCTTGGGACTCTTAACGCCCGCCAGCGTCGCCTGCCCTTTGTACAGTTTGAGCCGCACCGTGCCCGTCACGGTTTCCTGCGTCACGTTGACAAACGCATCCAGCGCCTCGCGGAGCGTGCAGAACCACTGGCCGTAATAGACCAACTCGGCGTACTTGAGGGCGACCTGCTGCTTGTAGTGCAGCGTCTCGCGGTCGAGCGTCAGCATCTCCAACGCCCGGTGGGCGGTCGTCAGGATCGTGCCGCCGGGGGTCTCATACACGCCGCGAGACTTCATCCCGACCAGACGATTCTCGACCAGGTCGGCCACCCCGACGCCGTGCTTGCCGCCGATGGCGTTGAGCGTTTCGATGAGTTTGACCCCGCCGACCGCCTTGCCGTTGAGCTTGACGGGCACGCCCTGCTCAAAGCCGATCTCGACATACTCGGCCCGATTAGGCGTCTTGGCAATGGGACGGCACAACACCAGCATCTCATCCTTCGGCTCGTTCCAAGGGTTTTCCAGATCGGCCCCCTCGTGGCTGATGTGCCAGAGGTTGCGGTCGCGCGAGTAGATTTTCTTCTTGGTCTGGTCGATGGGGATGTTTCGCTTGCGGGCGTAGTCGATGGCCGCCTCCCGGCTGGTCAGCGTAAAATTGGGGTCTTTCCACGGGGCGACGATCTTCAGCGCCGGGTCCAGCGCCATAAACGTCAACTCGAACCGCACCTGATCGTTGCCCTTGCCGGTGGCGCCGTGCGAGACCGCCGTTGCCCCGGTGGCGTGGGCGACATCGACCTGATGCTTGGCGATCAGCGGCCGGGCGATGCTCGTGCCCAGCAGATAGCCGTTCTCATAGACCGCCCCGCTCTTGAGCATCGGCCAAATATAGTCCTCGACAAATTCCTTCCGCAGGTCCTTGACCACGCACTTGACCGCCCCGGTGGCCAGGGCCTTCTTCTGGATGCCCTTGAGCTCATCGCCCTGCCCCAGCTCGGCGGCAAACGCCACGACCTGATAGCCGTAGGTCTCCTTGAGCCACGGCAAAATCACACTCGTATCCAGCCCGCCGCTGTAGGCGAGCACCACTTTTTCCGCTTTCTTGGCCATACGCGTATCAACTCCTGTTCGTAAAAAAGAGACAAAATAACGCAGCACGGGCATCCTGCCCGTGAGTAAAACATAAATTCCGATACTTTTAAATCCTTTAATTTGGTGAAATTATAGACACTCGCCGAAATATTTCAAGCGTTTTTATCCCCTTTTCGCACGGGTGGCATCGGCTCGGGGCATTATAACAAACGCCCGGCGCAGCAGGTTCCGCACCTTTTACATTTGACCTTTGACCTTTGACATATCACCCGCCACCAAGCGGCCGCACCGCATACCGCTAAAGATATATGGCGAATATCGGCTTGAATTTACAGCTTAAACGTGCTATAAAGGCAAACGGAAGTTGAGATGGTTTGAGGAGGGAAGAAAACAGTCTTTTTCAGGAAACACAAGATAACGGAGACACAATGACAAGATCGCAGCTCAGTCTTTTTTGTTCGGCCTTTCTGCTTTTGCTATGGATCTGCTCTGGGTGCTCGACGGTACGCGTCAGCGATCCGGCCGCGACGGCCACACAGCAATATATGACCTCCGAGGCGGTCGCCAAGGCGATTGCCCAACTCACGTTCGATTCGCTGCGAGGGCGGCGGGTGTTTGTTGACAGCTCTTATCTCTCCGAAGCGGAAAGAGGGTTTGCCTCGGCGGAGTTTCGGGCGGCGGTGCTGCGGGCAGGCGCCTATCTGCAGGCCGATCGCGAAAAAGCGGAAATCATGATCGAGGTGCGCAGCAACGGCATCGGCATCGACCGGTATCAAAGCATGGTGGGTCTGCCGGCCATTTACGGCCCGCCGGTGGGGTCGGAGGCCGCGGGAGCCGGGGCCATCACCCAAACCGTCGTGACCCCCGAAATCGCCCTGACCAAGCATATCAAGCAATTTGGATTTGCCAGTCTTTCATACACGGCGTACTGGATCGACACGGGTGAAATCGTGGCCGAAAGCGGCCCGTTTGTGGGCAAGACATTTCGCGAAGACTGGTGGTACTTCGGCTTTGGACCGCGAACCATCGGAAATGTACCGGTGGTGGATCTTACCCAGCGGTAGCGTCTAACAAATTGTCATTCAGAGGCACACTATAAAGCTAAAAAAAGCCATCCGGTTTTTCGTCAAGCTGATCGTGGTAATCAGCATCCCGATCATCGTGCTGGTCGTGCTGTTTGAAACCGGCACGGCGGGTCGCTATCTGTTGACCGCCGCCGGCGGCAGAGTCGGGCTGGATCTGTCGGCCGAGAAGGTCAAAATCGGCTATGGCGGGACACTGCGGCTGCGCCGATTTTCTGCGGCGTTTTCGGACAAAGAATCGCCCTTCTTCACCGCCCACGCCATCGACATTTCGATGAACAGCCTGGCCGATATGCTGACGCGCCGCGACGTGAACGTCGCCGACATTCGGCTGGTCAACCCCGTGCTGACGCTGCGCACCGACGAGGCCGGACAGTTGAATATCCTCCAACTGGCGGAACTGCGACGCCCCAGCGCCAAACGCCCGGATTTGGAGGAGGCCGAACCGCTGAAGATTCCCGCCGTCACACTGATCAATGGAACGGTCCACTATGAGCCATTCGACGCTGAGCCGATTACCGTTTCGCGTATTCAGTTTGACAGCGCCGTGGCTGACGACGAGGCGATTGCGCTCCGGCTTTCTCTGCCGGGGCAGAACACCCTCAGCGGCACGCTGCATCCCGAAACACTGGCCCACACGCTGACGCTTCAGATCGAAAATGTCGCCGCCCTGCCCGACCCGGCCAAAACCGACCTGCCCGGCACGTTCAGGATCGTGGCGGACTGGCACAGCGAGGCGGTTATGCGGCAGCCATTCCGTTTGGCCGGGGATTTGCATATCCGGCGGATGACGCTGGACGGCGCCGAGGCGGCACTGCAAGCGACTGTCGAGATCGGGCCGGAAACCGCCGCCGCACAGCTTCGGCAGCTTCGGCTTGACCCGTGGCCGTTATGGGCACAACAGGACGAACCGCTCGATCCGCTGACAGCCGAACAGGGAACCATCACTCTGGAGTATGCCAATCGGTCTGTCGCCGTCAACGACCTGAACATCGCCCTGCTGAACGGGCAGACCGAGATCAACGCGACGCTGTACCCGCAGCAGTGGAACAATAGCCGCGGCCAGATACGCTTTGACGCGATAGACCCGGGGCCGTTGGTTGATCAGGACATCTTCAAAGACGCCATTTTGAGCGGTGCGGTGACGATTGAACCGGCGACGGATGCGCGGGCGATGGAGCCGATGGCCGTGGCGATGAAGCTGCACCTTGCCGGCCCGATACTTGAAACCGCCGGACTGGAGGAAATCCGCGCGAACGGCTATCTCGGCAGCACGCGGCTGGTAACTGACGACGCCGAGATTCCGATTTTCGGCGGACGAATTTTGCCATGGATCAGCCTGACCCGTCGAAACGGCGAGTTCTTCTTTCATCTGATCGCCGACGTCAAAGACATTGAAGTGCAGCGGGTCGCGCACACCTTCACCGGCCAGGACGAAATCATCCCCGGCAAACTGTCAGGCACACTGCGCGGCCGCAGTTCCGGCAGCCTGCAAACCCTCTCCGGCAGCGCCGATATTGCGCTGACCGAGTCGGACTTGATGAACACACCGATTATCGGAGCGGTCTATAGTGGATTGAATCTTTCATTCCGGGATCTGGACCCCAAGGGCAGCGGGGCCGTCAAGCTGTCCGCCCACGGCGAAAAGGTCGAGATCATGAGCTTTGAGTACTTCAATCGCGGCGTCGAAGTCCGCGGCGCCGGGGCCGTCGAAGCCGTCACACGGGGCAAAGAATCGCCGATAAGCGGCTTTGCCACCGGCTCAATGCGGCCGCTGCGCGACACCCCTATCCCCGGTATGCGCGAGCTGGATCAACTGCTCCGCGGCCTTCAGGTGGGACTGGCAAGCGTCAAAATCGAAGGCACGCTCGGCGACGCACAACCACGGCTGGTGCCGCTGCCGGAAGTCCAAAACGCCCTCCGCGCCCTGCTCTGGCAGCAGCGTGGCGATTAGCCGCCCGCTCTTGTGAAATGAGAAAACCCTCGCCCTTTAACGCACAGTTATGGTATAATCTGCCAATTCAGTTTAGGATAGCTGAATCCTTCGTCGATTGCCCAAATATTGACAAAATCCCAACCGACAAAGCTGGCCTGTTGCCGAATCTCAATATCGGTTAATGCTTCTCCATATCCATTGTCCGGCCCGACCGTATCCAGGAAATAACAGGATGCTATAACAAGTTTCGACTGGTATCCTATCAATGCGCCCACTCTATAGTTCCCGCTGACACTGCCGACTGAATAACTATTTGACACATTACATTCGTGTGTGTACCCTAACAGTCCGCCGATATCGCGGTTTCCGCTGACAGTACCGGTCGCATAACAATTGACCACGCTATCCCGCAGACACTCGCCAATCAGACCTCCTACCGCAGATCCCCCTTCAACATTTCCCGTTGCGTAACTTGTAGAAACTGTGCTGTCGACATTATTGTATCCTATCAAGCCGCCGATAAAATAACTGCTCCCGCAGACATTAGAGGCCGAATAACCGTTTAAGATGTTGGCGCCATTATTGTATCCTATCAAGCCGCCGACAGTGGAATCTCCATACACTTGACCGATGGAATAACACCCTGATACATTCCCTCTGACTGTTGCTCCCAAAAGACCGCCCACATTATGCATACCATAAATTTCAACCGCTGTGCTGCAGTTTGAGATATCACCGTATCCAAAAGAACCGGCTAATCCTCCGACGGAATGATCGCTATGGGCAGAAATTTGACCGCCGGCAAAACAACCGGCAACTGTACTCTTGGTGATAGTTCCTGCAAGAAGACCAACATTATAGCTTCTGTCACTGCCTGTCGTTATTGAAGCGTTTTCGATTATTAGATTTCGGATTTCCGCGTCATCAACATATCCAAACAGTCCAAGATATGCCTTGCTTTGACCTGCAGTATCGATCCGAAGTTGACGAATAGCGCATCCCTTGCCGTCCCATTGCCCCGTAAACGGGGTGCCTTGAAAACTGCCATCAACCATCGTGCCGGCGGCAATGACAGCGGTATTGAACGTGTGCTCCGACAGATCGATATGATTGACCAATTCAAACCGCTTATCCATCAGTGACTGCTCTGTGCCAATCGCCACCAGTTGTTCTGCTGTCGAAACATAATATCCACCCGCTCCGTCTCCCGGAAGCGCTATGACATTCAAATTGACTTGCACCTCTTGGAGGCTATCGAGAGCGTCTTCAGTGTAAATATCAAACGCGTAGGAATACTCGCCTTCCAAAAGTCCGGCGATATTAAACGAAAGTGTAACGGATTGGCTCTGGTTGCTTGCAAGGGTACCGCCGACCGGATTGATGGACAGCCACACTGGTAGCCCATCCTTGAAATCGATGCTCCAGTCTAATGGCTCGCCTCCGTCGTTCATTAACGTCAGAGTACGGGATTTGGGCGGCGAGATGCCTTCTAAAAGCGCCAATGAAAACGACTCCGGACTGCGGTTCAGGATGCCCGGCCCTCGCACGGTAAAGAAGCGGCGGTCTTTAATTGCGTAGCCGTCGTCAAAGAACAGCCGCACCTCATAATCTCCCGGCTCGCTGATGCCCGCAAACTCGACCGTGCCGTTTGTGATTCCGGCCGTTCCCATCTGCGTCCCGTCGGTATAAAACCACTGCTGCATAACGCCCGACCACGGATCAATGCCGGCGCCCTTTTGACAAATACCCAGCCAGTCGCCAGCATTTCCCGGCACATCGGCAAAATCTACGCTTATCCGTTCGTTCTCCCCGACGCTTCCGGCCACCGTAAGCGTCGGGTCGATATTCAGCGTCAGCCAATTGTCTGAAAAGGTAAGCAAGTCTTGCAGACCAACGCTGCCGTCTCTGTCAAAGTCGCTGCGAATGGGTTTCTTGAACGTCTGCCAGTGCTCGGCAAAAACCGAAAAATCCTCATAGTTGACCCAATCATCTCCGGTAGCCTCCGCCGGATTGCCCCGACTGACCACCGACAAACTGGCCTCGGCCGTATTCCCGTACGCCCCGGCGTTGATGCGCTTCCCGTGCGGCCAGGGTTCGTTGCCGTAATCGTCGTCCGGATGGCCAATATCAATCCCCGGACTGGTCACGTTATCTTTGACCCATTGTTCGCTAAACGCATCCCATCGACCCTGCTGTGACTTCAAATGGAAGTCCCCGGATTCAGCATCCGCAAAAAAAGGAAATTGACCATAATTGTACTGTCCAATTTCATTAAAGTTATATAAGTCTATATTACGATTAACTTTCCAGGGGATTTGTCCCCATGGAAAGGAATTGTCATGGAACGACGTTATGAGATTCGAAAACGTGAAATACTGCA
>JAAYCR010000050.1 GCA_012729675.1 Phycisphaerae bacterium
AGTGTGTCGATTTTCGAGAAAACACCCATTTCGGAAGCGTTTTCACAAGAGTTCGACAAAACACAAAAGAGCGATTATGATAACCAATTGTTATTATTCAACTTATAACCGGACAGTAGTGATATTCATACTATACAAAACAATCCGCCGCGGTGTGAGCTATTTTTTTATTTTTATTCGGCCCCGCAAGGCCGAATTCCCGCGGCTATGGCTATTTTCGGCCAGCGAAAGCCCTTTTCTTTGGGGTTTTTGGGCGAAATTTGAACAAATTCGAGAAAAACTTCATCTCGGTTTTCGGACGTTGTAACACCTCCGTCGATAGTACTGATATGCCGGTGTTTTCCGGCCTTAAGGACATAATAGCCCATTCCACTTCACATAAAATTCAAAAGGAGATACGTATCGTCCTTTTGTCTCTATGGTGACAAAGAGCACCTTATTATTCCAATACGACACACTCTTCTCTGGTATTGCAAAAAAATCAAATTTCTGTACCCGGCAGGGTAATGGAGACGCATGTGCCGGTTCCCGGCTCCGATTCCAGTGTGATCGTCCCGTCTTGTCGATCCAGCACCCGCTGGACGATGGTCAACCCCAGTCCGTCGCCGCCTGCGGCTGGATTAAGCTGATAAAACGTCTGAAATATCTTCTGTTGGTGTTCGGGCGCGATGCCGATTCCATTGTCCTCGACCTCATACACGCTTCGCCCCTTTTCTGTGCGGCCGCGAATGCGGATCCGGCACGGCCGCTCGGGATGGCGATACTTAACGGCGTTATCGACCAGATTCGAAAAGACTTGATTAATCAGGGTCAGATCCCCCAGGCAGGACGGCAAACTCCCTTCGACCGCAATATCAATATTATGTTGGCGTATTTTGAATCCGAGTCCGCCGATGATGCCCCCGATCAACTGCTCCATATTGATCGCGGTCGGGTTAATTTGTACGGTGCCGATACGACTCAGACGCAGCAGACCGTTCAGCAGTATCTTCATTTTCTGACTGCTGGCATCGATAAAGTGCAGCGATTCGGGAATATCATCGTGCAGCAGCGGCGCCAGCTTTGCAAGGACGTCATCGTGCAGTCCCGCGTTATTGAGGATATCCCGAACCTGAACAAAGCTCTTGTTCAGCTCGCCGGCAAAGCCCCGGATATTCACCAGCGGGCCTCGTAAATCATGCGAGGCAATAAACACGATGCTTTGCAGCTCCTCATTTTTGCGCCGCAGTTCCTTGAGCAAATTTGCCATCGTCTGCTCGGCCTCTTTGCGGGTGGAAATATCATTAGCCAACGCCAGAACATACGCTTGACCGCGGAGGTGAAGTTTTCCGGCTCGCACTTCGGCCCAATACGAGGATCCGTCCTTTCGCCGATGCCGTACCTCAAATGTAATTGGATTCCCTTCCGAAAGGCTGTCCCATATTTGATTTTTGTCTTGACGCAGGTCTGCGTCGGGGTCGATATCATACACCCTCATCCGGAGTAATTCATCACGTGAATACCCCGTCCCTTTGATCGCCGCCTGATTGACATCGATCAGACGGCCGTCCATGTCGTTCAGAAACAGCATCTCCGCCGCCTGATCGACCAGCGTGCGGTACTGTTCTTCGCTTTCCCGAAGGGCGTTTTCAAACCGTTTGCGATCGGTAATGTCACGTAGAATCGACTGGTACGAACCGTCCGGCATCATCTTGGTCCGCATCTCGACCAGAATCGTCGTCCCGTCCGTTCGGCAAATCGCCCGTTCACTGACGACGACCTGTCCGAGCTGCAACAGATCAGTGCGCAGCGGCACTTGCTTGAGAACTTCGGGTTCGAAAAGGTCAGTGATATGCCGACCGACCAATTCGTCGCGGGACTTCCCTATCTGGCTCAGCATAAATGAGTTGGCTTCAATGATATGGCCTTCATGGTCGCCCAGCAGGATCCCGTCCACCGCCAGATCAACCAATTCACGGTAACGGCTTTCGCTGTCCTGCATCGCCTTTTCGGAAGCCTTGCGGTCGGTGATGTCTGTGATGAAGCCTTCCAGACCGACTGTCTCTCCCGTCTCGTCATAGACCCCGCAGCCTTTTTCCCAGAACCATTTGAGCTGTCCGCTGCGGTCGCGGATGCGGTATTCGATTTGAAATCTTTCCTTTTTCTCAAGACATCGTGTCACTTCGTTCCAGACAGCGTCTCGATCTTCCTCAATAATCAACCACCCCCAGAACGCCGTACCGTCATAAAACGCCCGATCAGCATAGCCGGTCATCTCCTCACATCCGGCGCTGATAAACTCCATCGGCCAATCCCGCTCATGCCGGCATCGGTACACGGTGCCCCGCAGATTTCCGAACAGCCGCTGCATCAAGGTCTCGTAGCGTCTCAGTGCGGCCAGGTCTTTTTCGTGAGCGTCCAATTCCTGCTCCAGTTCCGCCGTTCTCCGACGCACCTGGAGACCCAACAGCCGGTTCCACCCGAATACCATCAGCAGTGCAGCCGCAAGCCCGCCGGCGACGACCAGCCAAAGCCACAGCTCCGGGTGCTCGGAGTCCGATGGCATAATCCATCGACGCATCAGTTCGGTTCGGCGCGCCGGGCTGATGGCCATAAGCCCGGCGTCGAAAATATCGCGCAGCTCCGGCCGGTCACGGCGGCACGCAAAACAAAGCTCATACACATACCCCGCATCGCCGGCGATGCGCAGATTGGTGAATTTGTTCTGCTGAATGTACCAACTGGCCCTGGCAATCTCAACGACCATCGCATCGGCCTGATTGAACGAGACGCGCATCAGACCGATCAGCTCATCGTCCACGCCCAGCAGGTGAATATCGGGATAATTCCGCCTGATGTATTCTTCGGTTGCCGCTCCGCTGACGACGGCCACTGTCTTTCCCGAAAGCTGTTCCAGTGTGAGCGGCCCCTGGATCGCTTCGGTCGTAATGATCTTGTTGTCAAATCGCAGATACGGCTCGGTAAACAGAAACGCCGCCTCGCGCGATGGAGTTTTCTGGGTTGAATACACGATATCGACCTGCCCCGCGAACGCCGCTTCCATCAGTTCATTCCAGGTTGCATAACCGACCAGCTCAAACGAGCAGCCCAGAATCTGCTGCAATTCCCGGATATAATCAAGGCTCAGCCCGCTCCATTCGCCCGTCTGGGGATCCTGCAATGCCATAGGGGGGATGGAAGTCAGCCCGATACGAATTGCCGTGTTTTGGTCGGCCAGCCATTGACGCAGTTCAACGCTCAGCACATCCTTTTGCGCAAGCAGGTCATCCGGTGAGGGATGAGCCACCACGGGGCATACACAGCACGCCAGCGCAAGCCAAGCCGCCTGCGTCAAGCAGCACCGTATCACCCCCCGACGATTAAATATCCCTGTCGCCATAGATAGCGTTCACGTAAAAAGCTGGATCATCTCTTTCTATGGGGATATTCTCCTTTAAAAGAGCGGGCGGGTCAATAAAAAAAGCCAGATACGCAACTTTCGCGCGATATCTGGCTTCGGAGGAGGGTGATGAAAAGTTCTTGTTCCTGTCTCGCTCTGTATAGTATGACGTTTGAGAGACCATTTTGTTTGATAAATATTTTGAAAATATTGATTATTTGCGTAAATTGTCGCTATGTCCCCTTATGCGACAGGGACACTCTCCTGCCAAAAAATCATAACCTGTTATTATTAAAGAAGTTAAGAGATTCCCCGAACAGCCCGTCCAAGGCTATTGGGACAAACAGCCCTTTTTTCAAGACTCAAGGGAGCCGCTTTGTTGGCTAACAATATCACAGATGACGGGCAGGAGGCGGGTATGCCTGTTCTCATTTGGTGTTCCGCCTCTTTTGTTGGTGGCCGACAAAACAAACAAAGGCGACACGAAGACACTGCAATTGCATGAGATCTGACTTTTTGAGATTTTTTCAACTATTTTAATATTTTTCTTGCGGCGTGTTTATCGTTTACTAAAATATCAATAAAGTTATATAAATATATAACAACGATAGGCATTGACAACGGAAAAAGAAGACGGCAACAGAACAGGAAGGAGTCATCGATGCGAAACATTCAAACGGATATCGACCGGCTGGACGGACGATGGGACAAGAGGGAATTGCATCGCGATCTGCGGCGGCAATGGGAGCGGCTGCTGCATCGGGCGCGGTTCCTGGAGCCTCGCGAACGCGCTTTTCTGGAGCTTGTCGTCGAGCAGCAGGGGCGTATCAGTCAATTGTCGCGTCTGACGCGGCGCAGCCCCGCCGCGATCCGCCGCCATCTGGGCGATATCAGCCGTCGCCTCACGCGGCCGGAGCTGTGCGCCGTCGTCGAACACCCCGATACGTTTACGCCCTTTGAAAAGGCCTGTATTCGTGAACACCTTGTCCGCAAACACTCCCTGACCTCCGCCGCCAACGACCTGAACACCACGGTCTATACCCTTCGCAAAACGCTCATCGCCGCGCGGGCCAAAGCACAGCGGCTGTATCCGCACCGTGCCGCATCCGTGGTGCAGCAGCGTCAAACGCAAAGGCCCTCAACATGATCGCCTACGACATTGAATGCACGATTTCGCCGTTTACCGGTTTTGGGCCACGCGCGTGTGAATTGATGCGCTTTTTCGGGATGAACCTTGACGGCCTCCGCCGACGTACGCTGTGCCATCGCCTTGCGCTGACGCTCAGCGACGGGCAGATATGTCTGCTCACCGGTCCCAGCGGCGCCGGCAAATCCGTTCTCCTCAATGCCCTTTACGCCCACACCCCGCCCGAGAGCCGGATCCGGATTGAATCGATCCCTCTTGAAGCCGACGTCGCCTTCATCGACGCCCTCGACGCACCGCTGGCCGAGGCGCTGCCTGTACTGACCCGTGCCGGGCTAGCCGATCTGCCCGCCCTGCTTTGCCCTGCAGCATTCCTTTCCGACGGGCAGAAATGGCGCGCTCGCCTTGCCTGCGCCCTCTTGAGCAAAAAGCAATACATCTTCGCCGATGAATGCTGCGCCGCGCTCGATCACACCGCCGCCTGCGCCGTCGCCTGGAACCTGCGCCGCACCGCAACCCGCACCGGCCGCACGTTCATCCTCGCCGGCTGCCGCGAAGATATGCTGCCCGATTTGTCGCCCGATATCCTTGTCCGCGTTGCCGCCGACCGTCTTGACATCCTGCACGGTTGCCCCTCGGCCTGATGCGCAGAACCCATCCCGCCCCATCTGGAGGCCAGTCAACCGGGTTGTTGAGCGGGGAGAGATTATTGAGGACAAACGGCGGGTGCAACAGATCCCCGCACAGGCTCGCGTCAGCGGCGCGGCGGCGGAGCGGTGGTTTGGGCCTCGAACAGCTTGCAGGGCAGCATCACCCGCAGCACGGGGCTGGACGGATGGCGCACCTTGCCGATCAGCCGTCGCATCGCCTCGGCCCCGATCTTCTGGGCCGGGACGGAAATGCTGGTCAGCTTCGGGCAGCCCAAAAGATTCTCTTCGCTGTCGTCAAACCCCACGATCGAGACATCTTTGGGGACGCGGTATCCTCTGTCGAGCAGTCCTCGGCACAGCAGATAACCAGCCCAGTCCGTAGCGCAAATCCAAGCGCCAACGCCGTTCTGGATCCGCTTCGTGACAACGTCCATCTGGCCGCCCAACGCCACCTCTTTGTCTTCCAGATGGGCCGCCGTCAGCGGGATCGCATCGTCCGGATGATAGTCCAAACCGAGCCGAGCCAAGGCGCTGACATACCCCGAAAATCGCGTCCGCGCAAAGACTACCTGCGGACATTTTCCGAAAAACCCGATCCGGCGATGCCCCAATTCATACAGATGATCCGCCAACAGGTCAACGCCCTGCATTTCGTCGGCCCCCACCAGGTCCACGCGGGCGTTGGGATACGGCTGCTGAATCGACACACACGGCCGATGCGCAGCCAACTCGGAAACAATCTTTTCGGGCCAGTGATTGACCAGGATCAGCCCCGAATTTTTCTCCTGCCGCAGCGCCGGCGGCAGATGCTCGTCCTCCAGGATATCGTTACAGCGATCTTCGATGACATAGTGCAAAACGAGCGAAACGTTCAGCTTGGCACACTTCTCGCTCATTCCGGCAAAATAGGACGTATGCTGCCATTCATGAAGTTTGCGTAAAATCATCACCCCAAT
The DNA here is from genome assembly GCA_012729675.1 of Phycisphaerae bacterium. Classification (GTDB taxonomy): domain Bacteria; phylum Planctomycetota; class Phycisphaerae; order Sedimentisphaerales; family Anaerohalosphaeraceae; genus T3Sed10-213. The sequence goes on from JAAYCR010000050.1 coordinate 6,130, forward strand.
TAAATATGACGAAGGTTCCTCGGCGATAGCTTGCTGACGACGACTCCCGTGCAAATACCCAAGCTGGCTGGCCATATTTAGCACACGGGATCGCGTCTCAGAATTGATGTCCGAATACTCTCCGCTCAAGGCTTTCGATACCGTCGCGACCGATAAGCTGAGAGTGTCGGCTATGGCTTTCTGATTGATCTTGCGCTTTGACATAGGAGTATTTTAGTATAATTTTCGAAAACAATCAAGCCTTTTTTCGAAAATTTTCGATAATTTTTCGTCTTTTCCCCTTTGCGCAACGACACCACAGAAACACAGACGCGCTTTTGGCGACAAGTTAGAACCCAATAACAGAAAACGCTTGCATCCCAACTCATAATTCCTATAATACTATCTTGCTATGAAGTCGAATTCAACCCAACCCATTCAGCTCAAAGAGCTGCTGACGCAGGAGCAATTCCGCAAGGTGCGGTCGGCGTTTGCCCGTCATTACGGGTTGCCGCTGGAAGTCACGGACATTGACGGGCGGGAAATCCGTACCCTGTCGTCGGCGGGATGTCACCCGGCCTTCTGCAAGCTGGTGCGGGACTCGAAGATCGGGGCCGGGCGGTGTCGTCAGGATCGATTGCGGAGCTTGAACATCGCGATTGAGACCGGCCAGCCCTATACCTCCCTCTGTCACGCCGGAGTGGTGCTGGTATGCGTGCCGGTGATGGACGGCAGTTTGCCGCTGGGAGGTGTGTTTTTTGGCAAGTGCATCTGGGAGCCGGTGGACACGACCCTCATTGACGATGTCCATAAGCGTCTGCGGGGGCTGCGTTTTGCCCCCGGCGCGATCGAGCAGACACTGAACGAGCTGTCGGTGGTCTCGGCCAGACGGATTCACGAGGCGGCCGAGTTTTTGTATGTCCTGCTCTACCAAACGACCGATCTGGACCCGCAGGCGGTGCAGTGGCGGCGCCAGCGGTCACAGCAGCAGGCCAAAATCAGCGAGGTGATCCAGGACAGCAAGCTCTTCGGCTCGGAAGAGGCCTATCCGTATGAGCTGGAATGCCAGTTGATCGCCAAGGTCAAACTGGGCGACCGAACGGGGGCCAAAGAGATTCTCAATCTGCTGTTGGGCAAGATTTTGTTTCACAATCCGGGGAACGTCAATCTGCTCAAGGCCCGGCTGGTGGAACTGCTGAGCGTCCTGAGCCGGGCGGCCGCGCAGGGCGGCGTCGAGATCAACTTGCTCTTGAGTAAAAATCTGGAGTATATCAACAACGTCCTGCTGCTCGATACGCAGGAAGACCTGTGCATCTGGATCAGCCGGGCACTGGATGAGTTTATCGAGATTGTCTATTGCTCGCAGGACGCCAAAAAAATCTCCCAGCTTCGACCGGCAATGGAGTTTATGCAGTATCATTATGACCAGCCGCTGACGCTGGAGGATGTCGCCAAACAGGCGCATTTGAGCGTCTCCCGCCTGGCGCATCTGTTCAAGGAGCAGGTGGGAATCACGGTCATTGAATATCTGACAAATATCCGCATCAACGAGGCCAAGCGACGACTGTTGACCGGCGACCGCAACTGCACGCAGATTTGTTTTGAGGTGGGGTACAATAACCAGAGCTATTTTACCCGCATTTTCAAGCAGGTCGTCGGGATGACGCCCCGCCAGTTTCGCCAGGAGAACAAACGGCCATAAAGACCTGCGTGTCGAAGGAGATTTGTTTTGTAATGATCGATCCCATCGGATAAGATAACAATCAATCGGGAAGAAAACATCCAACCTTATTACAGGAGTATTTCAATGGATATTTTCAACTTTGCGATTCAGATGGAAAAAGACGGCGAGGCGTTATATCGTCAGTTGGCCGAACAGGCGAATGAAGAGGGGATCAAACATATCCTGACGATGCTGGCCGACGACGAGGTCAAGCACGCCGGCGCGATTGAGCAAATGCGGTCGCGCACTGTCGAAATGGCGAATACAGAAATTCTGGACAAGGCCAAGAACATCTTTGTTCGGATGAAGGAGTTTGGCGGGGAATTTGACGTGGATCAGGGACACGAAGCCCTGTACCGCCAGGCGATGCAAATCGAGCAAAACAGCATCGACTTTTACCTTGACCGGGCCGATCAGTTAAGCAATCCAAAACATAAGGCGCTGTTTGAACAACTGGCCGCGGAGGAAAAGAAGCATTACCGGCTGCTCAGCGGGTTGGCCGATTTTGTCAATCGCCCCAAGACGTGGCTGGAGAACGCCGAGTTTTTCCATATTGAAGAGTATTAATAAAAAAGGCCCTGTGCTGGCGTGCCGCACAGGGCCTATTGATACCCTCCGAGTTTTATTCGCTGATTCTGCCGAGTCTCGGCTCCGGCGAGCGGGGCGAGGGGATGTCTGTTTCCAGCAGGTAGCGCTGCTCGTTGGACGACAAGGCCGGTTTTTCGATGATATGCGGCGTGATAAAGATCACCAGCTCGCTATTGACGGTGCTTTCGCCTTCGAAGCGGAACAGGCCGCCCAACAAAGGTAGATCGCCGAGCAATGGAATTTTGTTAATCCGGTGGCGGGCATCCTGTTTTTTCAGGCCGCCGATGACCACGGTTTCTTTGTCCTGAATGAGGGCGGTGGTCGTCGTTTCGCGTTTGGCGATGATGGGCTGCGGCGGCAACGTTGACGAGCCCAGCGTTACATCTCCCGTCCGAATGCTGAATACGGGATTCAACTCCAGCCGGATCAGGCCGTCGCGCGTCAGATGGGGAACGACGCGCAGTTCGACGCCGACATCGCGAAATTGGGTCGTGCCGATGCTGCCGCCGGCGCTGGTCTCGGTCAGTTCCTGATACGGAATTTCTTCGACAATCTTGATTTCGGCCTGCTGGCCGTTGAGCACAAGGATGCGCGGGTTGGCCAGCAGCTTGGCGCGGATATCTTCCTGCGAAGCGCGCAGCGCCGCATCGATATTGATACTGCTGTTCAAAATCCCGAAACGCATCAGCGCTTCGGTTGAAGTCGTGCTGGTATTGCCCGAAAAGCCGCCGGTCAGATGCGGGTTGGTTACGGAATCCTGCAGGACGTTGCCGATGGTACCGATCTGGTTGCCGAGCGTCGCCCCGGTCGGCACGGGTCCGAAACTGGTGGCGGTGCCGGCCTGCCATTCGACGCCGAGGTCGAGGCTGTCGGTGGAGGTAATGTCGTAAATCCGCGCCTCGACCATAATCTGCGGCGTGATGCGGTCGATCTCTTCGATAAACGAGTTGATTGCCCGAATCTTGCTCTCGGTATCGGTGACGATGATGTTGCCGGTGCCGGGATTGGCGGAGATGGAGCCTTTGTCAGACATAAATCCCCGCAGCGCGCGTTCCACTTCGAGAACATTGGCGTAGGTGATGCGATAGACGTGGCTTTCGATCTTTTCACGGACTTCGAAGATTTCGTCTTTCGGCACGACGCGAATCATATTGTCAGTGGCAACATAGCCGAACCCCTGGACATCGAGGATGTTGACCAGCGCTTCATTGAGCGGGATGTTTTTCAGCACGGCCGTGACTCTGCCCTGCACCTTGGGGCTTTTGAGAATGTCCACGTCGGCCTGTCGCGCAAGAATGGCCAGCACGTCGTCAATGTTGGTGTCCTTAAACTCCACGCTGACAATCTGCTGCATCCGCTGCTGGACGGGGGTCATCACCGTCTGACGCAGGCCGCTGCTGCCGGTATCCGAGGCAAAAAGGGCCGCCGAGACGCCTGTCAGCAGTACGGCCACCCATCGGGTCAGTGTTCGGGTTCCTGTCTTATCCATTGTCTATCCTCTCGAAACAGTATTAGATCTGTTGTATGTACCCTTTACTCCACGCGTTGTGTCCAGCGGTTTCCGTCTTTCTCAAATTCGACCTCTTCGCGGGTAATTTTCACGATCGTCACGTCGTACAGCGTCTGTCCTTCCGTAACCACCTGATCGCCGACGATGGCCGAGGGTTTGGCGTCGCTATGGACAATGCCCCGCACCGCCAGATGGGTGGACTGCGTAACGGCCAGCGGGTCTTCAGGCAGCGTTTCCGGTTTCGGGATCACCAGCGGGTCTCGCATCTGCGCCGGCAGCGGCTCGGGAAACGCCCAAGACTCCGGATCAAACCGCGAGACGGGCGCCGCGGCGGGCAGGTCGTCTTTCACAACCGGGGTTGCGGCAGATTGCCCGATCCCGCCGAAACTGATGACCATCACGCCGATAAAGACGACGCTCAGGACGCCGACCAGAAAGGTCATTTTCTTTTGTCGGCGGGCGGCATCGGTATCGGCGCTGCGTGATTTCTTCGTGACGGGTGAATGCTTTTTTTTGAGCAGGCTCGGTTCGGCGGCAGCGGCGGCTTTGGGCGCCGGCTGAGGACGCGCCGCAATGCGGTCCGGATGGAACCCGCGGCGCGACGGCGCGGCGGTCTCCAAAACGGGAGCGTCTGTCGTGGTTTCCGGCACCGGGGCGCCCTCAAATATGGACGCAACCTGCTTGTGCAACCCTGACTTCCTCATAGCATATCTCTTTCGCTAATTGAGTGTATTCCATGGCCCCCGAACATCGGGGATCATACGTTATGACCGACTGACCGGCGCTGGGCGCCTCGGCCAGCCGAATGCTGCGGTGAATCACCGTCTTAAACACAAGGTCTTTGAAATACTCGCGCATCTGCTCTTCAACCTGTTGACAGAGCAGCGTGCGATGTTCGGCCAGCGTCAGCAGGATGCCAGCCACGGTCAGGCTCGGACAGAACCGCTCGCGGACGACATCGACCGTTTCGAGCATCTGGCGGAGGCCTTCGATCGCATAGTAGTGCGTCTGGACGGGGATCAGCACCTCGCCGGCGCCGATGACCGCATTGAGCGTCAGCAGGCTCAGTGACGGCGAGCAGTCGATGATGCAGTAATCGAAACGATGTGCCACCGCATCCAGACGATTGCGCAGGACGTATTCCCGGTCGGACATTTGTGCGAGGGCGGATTCAGCGCCGCTGAGCAGCACGTTGCTCGGCGACAGCAACAGCTTCTCAATCGGCGTTGGACGCAGCGTCATCGCCAGCGGCACATCGGCGCGCGTGATGACGTTGTAAATCGTCCATTCACAGTGCTCGGGCACAGCGCCCATCGCCAGCGTGGCGTGTCCCTGCGGGTCCAGATCGACAATCAGGGTGCGATATCCCCGCATCGCCAGCGCCGCGGCCAGATTGACCGCCGTGGTCGTTTTGCCGCATCCGCCTTTCTGGTTGGTAATCGCTATCGTTCGCACAATCGTTTCTTTCTTTCGGTCACTGCGTGATTTGCCGGGCCAAGTCGGCGTTGGCCGTGGCACGGAGTTTTTCGGGCGTTTGGATCAAATAGGAAATTAACATCCGCACGGTCGCTTCCTGCGGGTTCTCGTCGCTGCGGCACAGGGAAATCGATTCGACAAACAGCACCGGTTCGTGATGCTCAAGGGCGTTGACGAACGCCGCGGTCTTGAGAAAATCGGCGGCAAAATCCACCGCCAGCCAGCCCTCGGTCAGCCGCTCGTCCTTTTCGAGAGTCTTGTCCGGCACGGTTTCCGGAACCCGGCTGGTGAATTTTTTCAACTCAAGGGTGTTGGCCATCTGCCCGATTCGGAAAATCAAAGCCGATTCGGCGGCGTTTGGACAGGTAAAGGTGTAAAGCGATTCTTGTGTCTGTGCCAGTCGGTCAAGGGTACGCTGTTTGGTGTCCTCTTTGCCGGCGCTTTGGGCAAAGGCCAGCTTTTCCTGACTTTCCGCAAGGGCGCGCTCGGCCTGTACCAGAGCGACGCTATGGGTGCCGCCGGACAGCAGCATCCCGACGCCGATGATCCCCAGGCAGACCACCCAGACCAGACCGACGACAAGTTTAAACGTTAAAAGGTTCCGCTTCATCGGCACGTTACCTCTGATCTTTCAAAAACAATTCAATTTCATAGATAGTGACGTTTTCGCCCCTCAGTTCCGTTTGCTGGCGCGAGGCGGGGCGAATTTCACGCAGCAGCGGCTTCAGCGCCGGCGCCGCTTCCAGACGGGCGATATAGGTTTGAACGGCTGCGTCGCCGTCGGCGCTGTCATGGCCGCACAACGACAGGTTGATCGACCGCTGGATGACGGTGTCAAAGCTTACCGCTCCGGTTGTCGCGTCCACCTTTCGCTGACGCTGGGGCGTGCGCCGCAAGTTCATTTCACGCATAAAAATTTCCGGCGGCAGATGCTCGGCCAACTCGACCAGCACCGGCGAGGTGACCATCCGATAGTTCAACGCCTGCCCGATATCGCCGATGGACAGCGACAGGTTATTGATCTGGCCTCGCAAGTCGGCCAGAAAACGCATATCATCGGCATACTGGCCCAGTCGGGCTTCATTGGCTGCCGCGGCGTTATGCAGGCTCGCCAGTCTGATGCGGTCGTGCTGCGCGTCGGCGGCATACATCATCGTCGCCATAACGGGAATCAGCAGCATGATCAAGCCTGCAATCATGCGCTTGAGGTTGGTCTTATGCGGCCGTCCTTTTCCTTTGAGCAGATCTATTTCAAACATCGTTATACCGTCCTCATCGCCAGACCTGCGGCCGCCGTAAATGCAGGTCCTCGGGTTGTCAGCAGCTCGGCCCCTGTCACAGAGGAGTCGAATCGAATGGCGGCAAACGGATCAAATACCGAAACCTCGGTCGGCAGCGCATCGCACAGCAAATCGACCAGCGGGCGCACCATCGCCCCAGCCCCGCACAGATACACCCTTTCGACAAAGGGGCTTTTTTCCTGCGAGGCGTAATATTTCAGCGTTTCATTGATATTCATCGCCAGCGGTCGTGAGGCCTGATGAAACGCCATCCGTCCTGCTTCCGGCATCGGTTCGCCGTCGGCGTCCCATATCCACTGACGTACGGTTTCAACAGCCTGTTCGGTTTTTTCCGCCGCTTGGGCAATCAGCGATTCACTGCCGGTATTCAGATCGCGCACAAACGGCAGGCCGTTGGCGCCAAGCATAATCACATTGGTATAATGTGCCCCAAGATCGATCAATGCGACCGTTCGATACAAGGCCAGGTCTTCCAGTTCGGACAGACAATTGAGCGCGGCCAGCCCGTCGGCATCCATCAGGGCGACTTTGGCGCCGGCCTCTTTGACCAGGCGGCAGCGTTCGTTGACGGCCTGTTCGACGCCGGCGACCATCACGCCGCTTTGGGCTTTCGGGCCTTCCGCGTCGGCGGAGGGCATCAATAACTGATAGTCCAGCACGGCGTGTTGCATATCCATCGGGCAGACCTGCTGGGCCTCGAACCGCACGGCCTTCTCCAAGGCGTCCAGCGGCAGCGTCGGAAATGTAAAGCCCCGCACGGCCGCATCCGGGCCGCTTAGCCCGCACACCGCATAGCGTCCCGATGACGACGGAATTTGGGACAAACACGCACGCACCGCTTCAAGGGTATTGCTGCGCTGAGTCGCCTTGTCGTCGGACGGAACGATCTCAGCCCAGGCCGCACAGGACGCCCGCCAGCCGGAAGAGGCCGAACGCAGCGCAACCAGCTTGACCGCGCCGGAGCCGATATCCAGCCCGATAAGCCCGTTTTGCGCCGGATTGAGCCATTTGTCCAATAATTGCATCCTAAAGACCTTTCAGAACAATTGAAGATCGTGTTCGGGTCTCATTTATTTGTTAAACACTGTTACCACATCTGTATCGGACGAAAAAAAGCATTGCTTAATCTCATATTTGTCCGCCGAATGTTATTGCTGATGAATGCCTCGGATCGCCGAGCTTTCAGACCAGCCGCCCGGAATGACCACATATTTGCCTTTGAGCCAGATATTACCGGGCACAATTCCCCCCGCGACCCGTTTATCATATAAGTAACTGCGGACAAACCCGTTATTACCCGAACCGATGATCCCGCGCAGGGCCTCTGTGATGGAGCCGCGAACAACCAAGCGGTCCTGTGCGCTGGTTTTGAAGTTTTTTCGGCCGGGATAAGAACTGTTTCGATAGAGGTTTTCAGCCCCCCAGCCGCCGCCTCCGATTGTCATGGCCGCTTCGACGACCACTGTTCCGGGCAATCGACGATTAAACAATTGGCTACCGCCGGAATTGCCGATGGGGGAATAGCCGGGCAGTGTGCTGACATTGAAAAATGACGGGTTGTAAAGCAGACCGTTGGTGGTCATTCCCGGATCGACCACCTTAATGACGCCCTGCGAGATAAGCCCAAGGATGTTGGGGTTGTCCAGCGTCGGCATGTTGTCTGCTTGGCGTGTGCCATAGACCTCCAGAGTATTTGCGATCCAGATATTTCCGGTCGCCACAACCGACAACTGCCCTTTGACGGTGTTGATCATCGACCCGAGTACGGCCATGTCCTCTTGGGCCGCTCCGATGACGACATTACCATCGACAAAAATCTGTGCGCCGGGACGGCTTTGCACGCCGCCGAACTCCTGGGTGACATAAATCGGCGAAGTAGGGTCGTCAATACGGATATCGGTGTACGTTCCCGAATTGAAATGGCATCCATAAATCGGATACTTGATATATTTCGATCCGGAACCGGGATTGATGCGGTAATCGTAGGTGGAACTGTCGCCGCCGCCGCGGGTATAGGCGGCTACGGTACTGTTGTCATAAACGCGCACATACCCTTGTCCGTCTTTGACATAAAACTTCATGTGTACCGCCGGCTGTTCGCTGACTTCATTGCGGAAACCGGTTGTCCCCCTGCTGTGTTTTGGCAGTGTATGGCTGACGGTGGGCGTGAATTGATACGATGGATGCGTATAAGTGCGAAATCGGTTGACGCGCTGGTTGACGGAATCGGCATTGGCGATCAGGCTGGCCGGCTGACTGAAGGAGATGCCGCCCTCAAAGCGGCCCATCACCGAACTGTATTTGTCCGAACCGCCGGCAGTATAGCGGGATTCGCCCATCGACACATGCGACAAAAAACGAGGCGAGCCGGAAATATAGACATCGCGATTGTCCGGACCGTCCTTCAGATCATTGACGTGCATCGGAATATCAAGGATATCGCCGGTGACAAAGCTCAGCGCAATAGTACTGTTCGAACCGCTGGGACAGCGACACATCGCCAGATCCCAACCGCTGACGGCCTGTACGACATAGGCCTGGATCGTATGCTGGAAGATGCCGCAGTAGCCGTTGGCCTCAATCCGATAAACAGGACGAGCGCCAAGAAACGTTGAAAACGTTATCGCATAATCCGACGTGCTGTTGCCGAAGTCCAGCGTCCCAGATGCCTGGCTTTTTTCAAGAGAATTGAGCATATCGACCTGCTGGCTCATCCAGAAGGCCGCGCGTTCATAGGCGGCCTCGGCAGCCGAAAATGCCGCTTCCTGATTTTTCACACGTACCGCCTGCATAAGCTGCCCGTGCGCCACCTTCAGCAGCGCCGCTCCGGTCAGCGTCAGCACGATCACCAGAATGACAGTCAGAGCCAGGATCGAACCGCGACGCTTGGATCTGAATTGTTGTCGCTGCTGTTTCATTGTTTATTCCTGCAACGGATAATAAATAAATTGAACCCTTTGCTAACGCGGCCAGGCCAGACGGATCAGCGTTGAAAATTTGACCTCGACTGTTATGCCGTTATTGTCAGTCAGGATTAAATCCGTATTGATACAGCCGCTTCCCCTGCCGGCGCTTACCGCATGGTTGAAGATGTTGATGTTGCGCTGGATATTTACATTTTCAGACAGTACCCTCGTTTCCGCCAGATTGGCGGTATGGCGGGCGTTGTTGCGTACGCCGCCGACGCCGTTGACCACGCGGCCAAAATCCACCTTCAACTGCCGTCCATCCAGATAATACAGCGCATAATGCGTCCCCGTGTTGTCAAGCTCAAGAATCTCCGCATCGGGGTCGGCCGGATCAAACTGCCCGTCCCAGTACCATATCTCCAGAGCCTGACCGACGGCATACAACTGATTCGATGGAGGCGTCGCCTTGGAAAAGGTGCTTCCGGTGATCCGATAGATATCATACCGCAGCAGATTGGACCGCCTTCCGAATTGCTGAAGCGAGGCCATCACCACATACGCATCGACCCGTGCATCACTTTGCAAATCGCCATAGATTCGATTCCACGCGCGCGCCGAACCACTCATCAAGATGCCAAACGCCAGCAGCGGGATCGCCGCGATTGCAATGACCACTGTCACCTCAATCAGGGTAAAGCCGCGTCTTGGCGGCGTTGTCCTCATAGAGCACAGCATCGTCTTATCCTCCCGCCTCTTCTTTACGCACGTACGTGTGGATGCGATAGATCGGGTCACTCTCCCGAATGGCCCCTGTCTGATAATCCGACCGCCAGCGAACCACCGCTGCAATCTCTCGCAGTGTAACCATCGCCGCTGTATCAACTTCGATATCCTGCCAGTCCAGTGTGACCGTCAATTTCTGATCATCTACCGTTATCGCGTAGGTGTTAGTACTCGGATTTTTGACAAAGCCCATCTGAAGCGCGGTCAGATCGAAATTTTCATCGCCGCCGGTTCGTTTCCAGTTGTCCAAAACCATCCGCCCGGTGCGAGCGGCGGTAATTTCCGCCCGCGCACGCAACGCCATCCGACGGGCGTGATATTGATACCCCAGCGCACCAACGGCGACAACGCCCAGGATCAGCGACGCGATCACAAGCTCCAGCAGCGTAAAGCCGCGGTTAACGGAATGTCGTTTTTGTCCTCTCATGGCACTATCCATCACACAAAATCCGAAGCCTTGTTCTCAAAGCCGCCGGACCGATGCAGAATACAAAACAAGCGGAGAAGAGCTGCCCCCTCCTCCGCTTGTTTTGTCCGCAGCGGCAATAACCTTATTGCCACGTCGAGCCGTCTTGACTGAGTGTTTTACTGCCTTTCGGGGCATTGGCTTTGCTGCCTTTCACGGTAACCGCCACATTGCCGGTAGCGCTATCCACAGAAGTAATTTCGTAGTCGCTGGGGCCAAAATACGTGCCAGCCAAGTCCCCGGCAGCGGTGTCGAATCCCAAGTCAGCCCAGTCTTTGGAGACGGTGCCATGTTCGGCAAAATAGACTCGCGCCGCCGAGCGGATGGTACCCGCTGTGGCGTTGGCCTCAGCCCACTTGGCCGAATCGACACGACCCCGCATCAGCGGCACGGACGCGGCGGCCAGTATGCCGACGATCAGGATCACGACCATCAGCTCGATCAACGTAAAAGCTTTGTTTCTCATACTACAATCTCCTAAAAAAGTTTTCGTTTTGATTATTTGTCAATACCTGTTAGTGACATTTCGCCTCAAAAGACAGCACACTTAACCACTATTTTCAATTTCCTGTTTCAAATTTTATCCCACATCTATCATCCATCATCTATCCTCTAACTTCCAACTTCTAACTTCTTAGAACCTACGCCGACATCGAAAAAATCGGCAGGTACATCGCCAGCAGCACAACCAAAACAATCGCCCCGACGATGACGATCAAAATCGGCTCCAGCAGCCCCAGCAGCGAGGCGATCAGCAATTCGACCTTGCGGGCGTAATACTCGCTGGTTTTCTCCAGAACGCTGGACAGCGAGCCGCTTTCTTCGCCGATATGCACCATTTTCACGGCCACGCCGGGAAAAAAGCCCGCCGTTTCCATACTTTGGGAAATATTGACGCCCTTCAGCAGTCGGTCGCGGGTGTCGAGTACGCCCTGTTTGAGGACGTCGTTATTGGTCATCCCCGACAGAATCGTAAAGGCATCGATCACCGAGACGCCCGAACTGATCAGCGTCCCCAGCGTCTTGCAGAACGTCGCCACAAACGCCATCAGCACAATCTTGCCGAACATCGGAATCTTCAGCATCAGCTTGCAGAGATTTTGATGGCCGGTTTTTGTTTTGGAATACGCGACGACACCGATAATCGTTGCGATCAGGACAACCAGAATGATGGGCATATTGTGCATCAGCCCGGAATACACCGCCATAAAGCCGCGCGTAAAGGCCGGCAGCTTGTCGCCCAGCTCTTCAAACATCAGCGAGAACCGCGGAATAATTAGCGTCATCATTACGGCGATGATCACGATAATAAAACCCATCACAAAAAGCGGATAGGCCAGCGCGCCGCGCACCTTGCGTACCAGTTTGTCGCGGTTTTCATAATACTCGGCCAGCCGCTGCAGCGAGTCAGTCAGCGAACCGCTCGATTCGCCCGCCATGATCATCGCACAGCCCAGCCGCCCGAAGACCTTTTCATGAACGGCCACGGCGTCGGCCAGCGACTCGCCGCGTTCCAGTCGGCCGGCAATATCTTTGCAGACATTTTCAAAAGACCGGTTCGGCATCTCGTCGGCAATGGTCATAATCGCCGCGGTGATCGGCAGCCCGCCGCCGATCATCGTGCCAAGCTGCCAGCAAAAAACCGACAGATCCTGTGACTTGATCCGACGTCCGGAAACAGCCGTTCCTTTGCCGGCAGATTCGGTACTGATCTCGGTGATTGAGACAGGGGTCATGTGTTCTTCACGCAGAAGCATCAGCATCCGATCTTCATTGTCGGCGGCCTTGATCCCTTGTTTGCACTGGCCGGATGCATCCCACGCAACATATTCATACGTTTTCATAAACGTGCCTATTCCAAGATAAAAATGTTCCAGCGTATTTGTTTATTTTGTCGTCTAATTAGAACAGTCAATTTTGCGTTCAAAAACTTTTTGAGAAGGCAAGATCTATACGCTGCTCTGACGCTCCGATAAAAACCCCATGGATATAACTGAAATTGAACTCCCGACGCATTTTCCTGTTATGCCGCTGAAAGATTTATTCAAGTATGGCAACTGTTTTTCTATCGGGAAGGGGCATTGCGTCCGATAAGGCGGCGCCGTTCATTTGAGGAAGTTGCAAATTCGTGTGTTTTATGGTATAATACCCAAAAGATAAATGTGTATGTTATATTTTTCGATTACGGGGGAATACTATGATTGAGACAACAAAAACAGTTGACCGGAATAGCTCAGAAATCAAAGTCCATGACAGTCCGTTTGCCGGATGGGAGTGGCTCAAAACACCGGCCTGTCTGTTGATATTGACCGGTGTGTTAGGGCTTGTTCGTGAGTATGGACGAGCGGCGGCAATACAACTGGATTCTTTGCGATTTCCTCCCGTGTGGGGTTGTTGTGTGTTGATCGCAGCAGGTATGATCTTTCTGACGATCTCGCTGACGGCCTATCGGCTTCGCCGGGATCAGCCGATTAATGCTTCCAAGCGGAAATACTGGCGCTCGCTGTGAGAGTGGCACCGGTTCCGCGCAGCAGACCGATGGGAAATCGTCCCCCTGATTATATGCTCGCGTCGTCGGAGAAGGTCACGCGCAGCACTTCTTCGGGTGTAGTCAATCCCTTGAGCATTCGATTCACGCCGCACGCAAACAAGTCGCCGAAACCTCTGGCTCGCGCCGCGCTGCGAATCTGCGATTCGCGGGCGCCGGCGGCAATCGCGTCGCGCACCTCGGCGTCCATCGGCAAGAATTCGAAAATAGGCAGCCGCCCCTTATACCCTGTGTTGCCGCACTGCTGGCAACCTTTTCCCGCAAAAAGCGTTGCACCGGCACGTTGTTCGGGCGTCAGGCGAAGCCGCTTCGCCATCTCGTCGTTCAACGTCAGCGGCTCGCGGCATTTATCACAAATCCGCCGCACCAGCCGCTGAGCAATGATCAGATTCAGCGTGGAGGCCAGCAGATACGGCTCCAGACCCATATACACAAACCGGCTGATGGCGCTGGGCGCATCATTGGTATGAAACGTGCTAAGCACTAAGTGTCCCGTCAGCGACGCCTTGATCGCGATCTCCATCGTCTCTTTGTCGCGGATTTCGCCGATGAGAACAATATCCGGATCCTGCCGCAGAATCGACCGCAAGCACGAAGCAAACGTCAGGCCGATTTCCGACTTGACCTGCGTTTGATTAATGCCGCGCTGCCGGTACTCGACCGGATCCTCGACGGTGGTGATGTTTTTACGCGGGTCTTTTAAAGCGTTCAGCGCCGAATACAGCGTCGTACTCTTGCCGCTGCCGGTCGGCCCGGTGACGATAATGATCCCGTGCGGAAGCTGGAGGGTTCGCTTGAATTTCTCCAGCATCTCCGGCTCCAGACCCAGCGCGTTCAGGTCGTGGTTGACAGCCGTCTTGTCCAGAATGCGCATCACGATCTTTTCGCCGTAGATGGTCGGCAGCGATGAGACGCGCACATCGATATCTTCGCCATCACCGCGTCGAATCTTAAAGCGTCCGTCCTGCGGCAGCCGACGCTCGGCGATGTCCATCCGCGACAGAATCTTGATCCGCGCCAACACCGCCGGCTGCATCTTGCGCGGCGGCGGCACCATCTCCGTTAAAATCCCATCCACGCGCATCCGGATGAGCATATCCTTTTCCTGCGGCTCGATATGAATATCGCTGGCGCGGCTCTTGGCGGCGTGGCTGAGCATCAAATCCACAAAACGAAGCACCGGCGCATCGTCGGCCCCGATGGAATCGTCCAGATTGGTCTCCATCGATTCTTCGCAAGCGTCGGCCTCAATCGTCGCCAAATCGTTTTCGGTCTGCACCAAATCCCGAAGCTTTTGCACCTCCAGGTCCGTCCCCTGATAGACATACTCAATCGCCCGCCGAACAGCGCTTTCGGAAGCGACCCCCGTGCAAATCGCGCGTTTGAGCTTGACGGACACCGTATCCACCGCCACCACATTGAGCGGATCGGTCATTGCAACAATCGCCTTGTCGCCGCGCCGGCCGATGGCAATCAGCCCAAACCGTTTGGCGATATTTTCCGGCACCTGCCGGGCGATCTCTTTATCAATCACCGATAAATCGTCCAGCGCAAGATGCTCAACCGACAGCGCCGCCGACAGCGCCTCGGTGAGCTGGCTCTCCGTGAGGCACTTTTGCTGCACCAGTATCCACCCCAGTCGTTCGCCGCTGCGTTTTTGTTCGGCCAGCGCCGCGCGAAGCTGCTCGTCGCCGATCAACCCCCGCTCAACCAGCCACTCCCCGAAAAGCAGGTTCGTCCGCGTTCCGTCGCCCAAATTGTTGTATGGTTTCGTATCTGTCGGCATACGTTTTACTCTGAACTCAACCTGTTAAGGCGGTATTACGAACTCCCCGCCCGATTCAGACGGTTCACTGCCGCACCCACAGCATATCGGTCAATCGCCGCCAAAAGCTGCTCGCTGTCAATCGGTTTGCTGAGAAAGCCATCAAATATTTCTTCTGTCCGGCTTTTTTCTTCACCGCTTAGCGACAGTGCTGACAGTGCGATAATCGGCGTCTTAATCTGTCTTTCCCGGAGACGACGCGTCGCTTCATACCCGTCCATCCGGGGCATTTTCAAATCCATAATAATCAGGCTGTATTGTTTCGACAGCGCCATCTCCACCGCTTCCTGCCCGTCCACGGCCGTATCGACCTCATAGCCCAGCGTTTTGAGCATCAGCCGAATCACCGTTCGATTGGATTCCTGATCCTCGGCCAATAGAATCGGATGGGAACTTGCCTCCTCCGGCGACCAAGCCTCTTCCCGCGGTATTGCAGGATCGGCTTCCTCCGGCGTCCGCTCACAGGCACTGTCCGCCCCCGCCGGAATCAACAGGGTAAACGTTGATCCTTTGCCGACCTCGCTTTGAACGTCGATATGCCCGCCCAGCAGTTCGACAAGCTGGCGCGTCAGCGGCAGCCCGGCGGCAACGGACAGCCCAAAGCTGATCATATTAACCACTTGGGCATGGGCGTCTTCTTCGTCGATGACCGGTTCAAACAATCGCCCCAGCTTCTCGGCCGGAATTCCCGGACCGCTGTCAATGATATCAAATCGAACATACGTCCGACCGTCGCGTATCTGCGGCCGAACCGCAATATGCACAAACCCCTCCGGGGTATAATGGATCGCGTTGGCCGCCAGATTGATCAGGCACTTGACCAGGCGTTCAGAATCCGTTATCACCGTTTCGGGCAGCGAAGCATCGAGCTGCATCGCAAACGCCAGCCCTTTGTCCGTTGCGACCGGCCGGACGATTTCCTCCAGCTCTTTAAGAATCGAACGTACCGAATACGCATTGCGTGTCACCTGAAGCCGCCCCGATTCCAGCCGCGCCCAATCCAATACCTCGTTGACCAACGTGGAAAGCCCTTTGCCGGCGGTGTTAATCTCCAAGGCATAATCATGCTGCTCGTCAGTCATCTCCTCAGTCAGCAGCAAATCGCTAAATCCGACAACAGCGTTCGATAATGTCCGTATCTGGTAGGCCATATTGTCCACCAGCCTCCCTTTGGCCTGCAAGGCCGCTTCCTGCCGCCGGATGGTTTCCTGAAGCAATTCCAAACGTTCCATTGGTGATTGCGATACGCCGTTCATTTCTTTGTTGTCCTTCATAACTGTTCCTGAGATTCCCTTTTCTATTCTTGTTTCACAAGCTTTCAACAGTCCTAACGAATCCTCTCCGTCACTTCGAACATTCCTTCGACATTATAAGGTGGGCAATTAATCAAAAAACCAGATCAAGTTTCCGGTTATCGGACAAAAATGCCATACTAAAGACATAGCTGGTCTCTTTTCGGCAAGAAAGGGAATGTCAAAACTATTGCAAAACACACACAAACGGCGATAATACATAAAAACAAGCAAAGGCGGACGTTCAGGTAAGCAGATCCGATGCGGAATTTTACCTTTACCGCAATTCTATGAATGGGTAGAATATGGTCGAAAATAACGGAATCGATGAACTCCTTGAGCCAAAAAGGAACCAATCATGATTGTGGATTGCCATACACATTTGCGGTGTTCGCAGCGAGGCGACCTGACCGAGCAGCATCGGCGAGCCTGCCAGGGGATGGACGCCTGTTTTGTGCTGGCCGGGCTGGACAACGACCGACCGGGCGCCAACGATGAGCTGGCCAGGTATATCCGGCAAACGCCCAATGCCTACGGCTTTGCGGCCGTCAACCCGCTGCACGACGACATCTCGGCCAAGGCCCTCAAGACCCTCAAAAAAGAGGATCGAATGGTCGGGCTGGCGCTGTATTGCGCCGAAGAGGAATTTCACCCCACCCACAGCCGGGCGCTGGAACTGTACGAAGCGGCCCAAGAGGCCGGGCTGATCGTCTTTTTTCACAATTGTCCGCCGTTTTCGCCGGCAGCCGTGCTGGATTATGCCCAGCCGTGGCTGCTGGATGAAATCGCCCGCAACTTCCCTAATCTCCGCATCATTATCGGACGCATGGGAATGCCCTTCCATTATCAGACTCTGTGTTTGCTCGGCAAGCACGAAAACGTCTTTGCCGACCTGACTGTCCACCCGCAAAAAATATGGCAGGTCTATAATCTGGTTATGGGGGCCTACGAGGCCGGCGTGATGGACAAACTGCTCTTCGGCAGCGGCTTTCCCTACGCCGAGGCCGGGCCGTGCATCGAATTGCTTCTGGGCTTTAACAAAATGCTGGCCGACACCCACCTGCCGCAGGTCCCGCGCGAAAAACTCCGCAGCATCGTCGAACGCGACAGCCTGACGGCACTGGGAATCAAATAAAAAATCAAAATGCAAAAATAAAAATTGTGGAAGCGGCGTTGCCGCGGCTTTTTTAATCTGTCATTTTGAATATTACGTTCTGGTTTTTGGTTTTGGATTTTACGTTTTAAATTGATTTGCGGAGCAAATCGGATGTCAAAACAACGCTGGGGCAGCCGTTTGGGGGTCATTCTGGCGGTGGCGGGCAGCGCCGTCGGGCTGGGCAATTTTCTGCGATTTCCGGGCGTCGCCGCCAACAACGGCGGCGGGGCCTTTATGATCCCCTATTTCATCTCCTTCTTCCTGCTCGGCCTGCCGCTGATGTGGATCGAGTGGACCATCGGCCGCTTCGGCGGAGGCTTTGGCCACAGCACCGCCCCGGGCGTCTTCGACACGATGTGGCAGAAAAACCGCTTCGTCAAATACTTCGGCGTGATGGGCATCTTCGGCCCGGTCGTCATCTTCTCCTATTACATCTACGTCGAGTCGTGGCTGCTGGGCTACAGTGTCTTTGCCCTCATCGGCCGCTACGCCGACTGCACCGATCTGGAGTCGATGCGGGCGTTTCTGACCGGCTACCAAAGCCTGGCCGGAACCGAGCACTTCCCGGCCGGCACAGCCTACCTGTTCTTCATCATCACCTTCGCCATCAACATCATCGTCCTTAGCTTCGGCATCAGCCGCGGCATCGAGCGATGCTGCAAGTGGGGGCTGCCGCTACTGCTGGTGATCGCCATTATACTGGTCATCCGCGTGCTGACGCTGGGCACGCCCGACCCCGCCCGACCGGAAAACAACGTCCTCAAAGGTTTGGGCTTTTTGTGGAATCCCCAATGGGCCGCCCTCAAGAAGCCGGAGGTCTGGCTGGCCGCGGCCGGGCAGATATTCTTTACCCTCAGCGTCGGCTTCGGTGTCATCCTGACCTACGCCAGCTACCTCCGCCGTAACGACGACGTCGCCCTGTCCGGTCTGACTGCCGCGGCCACCAACGAGATGGCCGAGGTCGTCCTCGGCGGCAGCCTGGTCATCCCCGCGGCCTTTGCCTTCTTCGGCGCCGCCGGCATACAGTCAATCGCAGACCAGAATATTTTTGATCTTGGTTTTCTCACCATGCCCCTGATCCTTGGCCAGATGGCGTATGGGCAGATCTTCGGCTTTCTGTGGTTCTTTCTGTTGTTTATCGCCGGCGTCACCAGCTCGATCTCACTGGCCCAACCGGCCATCGCGTTTATGGAAGACGAGTTCAACCTCACCCGGCGCGAGGCGGCGGTGCTGTTTGCGGTCGTTACGTTCCTCTTGTGCCAGCCGGTCATCTTCTTTCTCGGCAACGGCGTCCTCGGCGAGATGGACTTCTGGGGCACGACCGTCTGTCTGGTCGTCTTTGCCACGATTGAGGTGATTCTGTTCGGCTGGGTGTTCGGCATCGACCGTGCCTGGACCGAGCTGCACGCCGGCTCCGACATCCGCATCCCCCGTATTTATCGCTTCATCATCAAATACATCACCCCCCTGATGCTGCTGACGATTTTGGCGACGTGGATCTTTAACGACTGGAAAAAACAATTGCTTCTGGAAGGCGTCGAAGAGGCCAACAGACCCTACATCCTCATAACCCGCGTCGGCCTGCTGGGCCTGTTTGTTTTTCTCCTGCTGATGGTCCGCATCGTCTGGCGCAGACGCCCCGAAGCCACTTGCCCGGAGACCGACCAATGAGACTGGATGGAATACTCTTTATGCTCCTAAGCTGGGCCGTCATTCTCGGCCTCTTCGGCTACTCCATGTTCCGCACCCTCTCCCCCAAACACCGCACGGAACTTGACAAACAAACAACTCAACCTCCCCAAAATGGAGAGACCCCATGAACACCACACAACCCCCCGGCACCCACAAGCTGCGCTTGAAGGTGCCACCCGTCGATGAAGTCAAAACTAATCATAATGGGAGATGTGTGCTATGAAAAATGAAACCAAAGAATCCATTTCACGCATTTCACTCATTGTCTTTTGCATTATTTTTCCGATAACTTTGACTTTTTCACGGAGCATTTGGGCATTTTTTGGATTTTTGCCTGTTTTGACCTTTATATTAGGTGTTGAGAAGCATCGAAAAATAGCATGTGTTGCCCTTATTGTTTTTTTATCAATTACGGTACAGTATCAAATAGTTACCGAAAAGTTAATACATAATCAAACATTCTTGTATATTGACAGACTAAAAGAAATAAAACAAATTGATAATTTAGAAAATAAACCAAATGCATACGAACACCCCAGCGACGACAGGTGACCACTATACGGCTGACTAATAATCAATAGCCAATAATCAATAGTCAATCGTGAAGGGTGGCACCTTCAAGCGCAGCTTGTGGGTGCCGGGGAGCAGACAGGCCGTATGGAGTTGAAAGACGCCGACAAAATCGAAAAGCGATGCAAACGCTACGACGTGCCCGGCCACGGCCACGAGTTGACGTTTAGCTGTTATCGCCGCATCCCGCTGCTCAAGAACACAACCTTTTGCGGCTATGACCGCAACATCTTTACCCATGCGGCGGCCATCCACAGCGTCCGTTACATCCACGCCAACCCTGTCAAACGGGGGCTTGTGCAGTGGCCGCAGGAATGGTATTATTCCAGCTATCGGCAGATGCACAGCCAGGGCGACGGCCCGCTGGACATCAACCTGAACCATTTTCCGAGACGATAAGGATATAAACGATGAAAACCACACAACCCCCCGGCACCCACAAGCTGCGCTTGAAGGTGCCACCCATTACAATGGACGATTCTCTATTTGTGAGATTGACAGAGACCACCTGTCGCTATAGGACTGACAAATAATCAAAAACAAGGAGAATTGATCAATGCTTTACGCTGTTCCCAAATCCATTTTTTCTTGGGGCTATGAGGTCTATCATGAAAACACGCCAATCGCTGTCATTGATATGGACTGGCTGACAGAGGGAGGGAGTTTTGACTACGGCCGCAGCACCTATTACGCCCGAAAAGCAGGATTTCTGTCGGGCAGTTTCAGCTTGGAATGCAATGGAAATGTTATCGTTCACGCCCAAAAGACTCCCCTGATCCGCCGTTTTGAGGTTCAGGACGGCTCTGGAAATTATCTTCTCTCCGCCGCGTCTCCGTTGACGCGAAAATTTATTCTTGAGCAAAACAGTCACGTCGTCGGACAAATCGCTCCCCATCATCCGTTTACGCGAAAATGTGCAATTGATTTACCTGAGTTCATCTCCATCCCAAGCGGATTATTTATGTTTTGGTTGGTTTTGCTCCTGTGGCGACGGACCGAAAGAGCGTCAGCCGGGTAAAGGGCAAAAAATGGTTTACAGCCCATCCCGCACAGGATACCTTATGCGTTATCGCAGCCAACGGAATGACATTCAGTGAAAGACGACAATGCAGCACGAAAATACAGAAACATTTGACTGGTTTGCCATCGCCCGTCAGCTCAAGACGATCTCGCAGGCGGGCAAGTTTTTCGCCAAGGACGACTACGAGCTAAAGCGGCACGAGGACATCGAGGCCATCTGCGCCCGGATCGTCGCCGGCCACACCCAAACACCCCAAAGCGAGGTGCTGCGGCTCCTGCAGCAGGACTCCGGCTATCCGACGCCAAAGGTGGACTGCCGCGGCGTGGCCTTTCAGGACGACAAAGTCCTGCTCGTGTTGGAGACCGAGGACGGCGGCTGGACGCTGCCGGGCGGCTGGTGCGACCAGGGCCTGACCCCCGCGCAGAACGTCGTGCGGGAATTTTGGGAAGAAAGCGGCTACGACGTCCGCGTCGTCCGCCCGCTGGCCGTCTATGACCGCGACAACCAGGGCCACACACCGCCGTATCTGTTCAGCATCTACAAGCTGTTCTTTTTGTGCGAGATTGTGGGGGGCGAAGCGAAAACCAGCAACGAAACCAGTGACGTGCGGTTCTTCGGGATGGACGAGATCCCCCCGCTGTCCAAAGGCCGCACACTGGAAAAACAACTGCACCGCTTCTACGAACAATACAAAACCGGCAACCTGACGGTGGACTTTGATTAAAAAGTAAAAATTCAAAAGTGAAAAGGTAAAAGTGCGGAACCGGCTAAAGCCGGGCAATATTGATACCACCCCGGCCTTCGGCCACCCCGCCTTGAAAAGGCGGGGTACTTAAAAAGGTACAAACCGGTAACATAGGTAACAAAATGTACCGACGACATAGGTAACAGATTCGGTTATAGAATAAGCTTCCAGAAAAGAGGCTTATATGGCCTGGCTGGAGACCGGTGTTATGGATGAACGGATTAAGTTTATAAGTGAAGTGTTGAATGGTGATTGCACAATGACGGAGCTATGTGCCATTTAGCAGATAAGCCGCAAGACCGGTTATAAATGGCTTGGCCGTTATGCTGTTGATGGCTGATACTATGTTTGATTGTATTTGTATTTGGGTTGGTGGTTAGTATTACAGGCGTTTATTTTGTTTCGAATAGTACTTATGAATGGATTTTTCAGATTTCTGAAGTGGTCTCATCCGAAGAAGCGGAATTTTTTCATTTGTATGGAACCCATTGCTTCAAACGCGGATTTTCTGTTGGGATGAACGCCTTTTCTGGACTGTATATGTTATGTTTTATTGTCATATTGCCAATTCTACTGAGACAGAAACGTCAGATTATCTCGGCATTCCTGCCTTTACTGAAATCTCAATCCATCGATGAACTATCCTCAAACGACTAAACTTCAAAACGCCCTGTTGGCGTGGTTTGGGGCGCATGCGCGGGTGCTGCCGTTTCGGGGGGTCGGCGATCCGTATGCGGTGTGGGTCTCGGAAATTATGCTTCAGCAGCCGCTTGCAGAGACGGCCAAAACGGGTATAATCAGAACATCGATGGAAAAGGTCGTCAAAAAAATCCCGACAGACCTGCCTGAAAGGCCAATCTACTTCAACCCAGGGTGCCGTCCTGAGGGTACTGGCGCAGAAAATATACGATAAGGGGAAACAGAAGAATGACAAACAAACAGAAAACATTCTTGGTCTGGATGGGGATTCTGGCTTATTTCCCGTTTCTTCTTGTGTTTGCGGTGTTTTCATCGGCTTTTGTTTTGACACGACTCGGAAGAGAAATTCCAGTTTATTTGGATTTCGATGTCTTGTATGGAATTCCTTTCCTCTTGATCTGGTGCAGTTTTCTGTTATGGGTAATATTGACAACTCGGCTTGACCGAAAGCAAAAATTGTTCTGGATACCGGCACTGCTGGTTGCCAACATCGTTGCCATTCCCTGGTTTTATCATCACATGCGCCGTGTGTATATGGGAACGTTGCATGTTTATTCCGACAGGATTGAACGATTGGCGGATGCATTTCTTGAGCATCATCATTCCGACAGGTCGCTCTTGAACAATCCGCAATGGCAGACCCTGCTATCGCAGTTGAAAAAAAAGCAGTATTCCAAGATGGGTTTGCTCTGTTCATTCCTTGGTATGCTTCCGCTGATTATTGCGGCCCTCTATGGATATATGACATTCCTGCAGATTAAAGAAACCCACTTACTGGCGTTTCCTTTCGTTGATATTGAAATGTGGAATACACTTGAGTCTGCACAGCGATACAAATTCATTTTCCTGGATTTTCTGATGGTCTGTTCCATCGGATTAATGCTGTCTGCCGGATTCTTTTATGGAATCGCAGCTTGCGCCAATTATTTACAATCCGGGAAACATTTAAACAACCTGTCGGTATTTTTACCTTCAACCAAGCCTCAACACACCGATGAACACGCCGCAGACGAATAAATTGCAAAACGCCCTGCTGGCGTGGTTTGGGGCGCATGCGCGGGTGCTGCCGTTTCGGGGGGTCGGCGATCCGTATGCGGTGTGGGTCTCGGAAATTATGCTTCAGCAGACGCAGGTGGCGACGGTCGTGCCGTATTACCAGCGGTTTATGCGGCGGTTTCCGACGGTTCAGAAGCTGGCCGCGGCCCGGCTGGACTCGGTGCTCAAGCTCTGGCAGGGGCTGGGCTACTACAGCCGCGCCCGCAACCTGCACAAGGCCGCCCGCGTGATTGTCAATGAGCACGACGGCATCTTTCCCGATACGTTGGATGCGCTGGTCGCGCTGCCCGGCATCGGCCGCTACACCGCCGGCGCCATCGCCAGCATCGCCTTCGGCCGGCGCGTGCCGGTGCTGGACGGCAACGTGATGCGCGTCCTGTGCCGTCTCTATCGGCTGGACGACAACCCCAAAAGCCCCGCCGCCCAAAAGCACCTTTGGCAACTGGCCGAGACGCTTGTGCCGAAAAATCGCCCCGGCGACTTCAACCAGTCGCTGATGGAACTGGGGGCGACGGTCTGTACGCCGAAGAATCCGAGCTGCCCGCAATGCCCCGCGCAGAAATTGTGCCTGGCTTACGCCTGCAATGAGCAGGATGTGTTGCCGAAGATGCCCAAGGCCGCCAGAACGCCGCATTACACCGTCGCGGTGGGCTTGGTCTTCAAGGACGGCAAGCTGCTGATCGACAAACGCAGGCCGGATGGCCTTTTGGGCGGGCTGTGGGAACTGCCCGGCGGCAAAAAACAAACGGGCGAAACCCTCAAACAGGCCGTCGCCCGCGAGATCAAAGAAGAGATCGGGATTGATGTGGTCGTCGGCCAACGCCTGTGCATCGTCAAGCACGCCTACTCCCACTTTCGCATCACCCTGCACGCCTACCGTTGCGACTATACCGCCGGCACGGCCAAGCCCATCCACTGCGCCGCCGTCAAATGGATCGCCCCCACGGACATCGCCAAATACGCCTTCCCCGCCGCAACACTCAAAATCTTCACCGCCGCCGCATCATTAATCAATTGTCACTTGGATTGTTCCTGAATGCAAGGGCGCAACGGCTCGTGGGGCCGAACCGTTCAATGTCTCCGCTGCCTTTGGGCTATCGCATCACCCACTCTTTTACAATCGGTTCCAGCTTAGCCATGTGGCGAAGGCTGGGGTCGGCGCCGACGCGGTAGCGAAGGGACAGTGTCTTTTGCAGGAAGATCCTGACAGGATTGCCCTCGGCGTCGGTCTTGGTCGGATGCGTGATTGCAGCGGTTTCATTGCTCAGCCCGCCGATAAAGAAGGTGACTTCTTTGGCCTTCAGATTGAAATCCTTCCAAATGATGACCACGTCGTGGGTGTTGTCCGGCCCGCGGCGAACGCGATTGTCCTCAAAATCCAGCGACTCCAAAAACGGGTAGCTGCCCTGATGCTTGCGTTTGATGGCCTCAAAGACGCCATTGGGCACCCCAATGCCGGCGGGGATGACCTCGAAATTGTCTGTCGCCAGTTCGCAGGCCGGAACAAAAGGCACATCCGCATTGCCGCTGTCGTTGGTCACCGACAAAATGAGATACCAAAACCGTTCGGCCGTCGGCCGTCCCGGCAGACGCAGGGTGATTTGTTGGGGGTGTTCATATTTGACGGCCAGCGTCCACTCGGCGGGCTTTTGCACCACGGCAGGCCTCGGAAATGAGGCATTTGCCGTCGTCGTCAACGCAAACGCCAGACCCAGCAGCGTAAGAATATATCTTTTCATCGAATTATCCTTATATTTTATTGCCATAGTTTTTCAGAGTGTGGTACATTTTACAGCAATCCGGCGAGCCGGTAAAGAAGTTTATGCCAAAAACGAACCGAAAAGGACGGCCTCTCCTGTGTCCGATGAACGCAAAATCCTGCTCGAGCAGATTGAAAGTCTCCTGAAATCCGGTGACCGCGAGGCGTTGCGCGTCCTGCTGGCCGACCAGTGGGAAAGCGACATCGCTGAAATTGTGGAGATACTGGACACAGAAGAGCAACGTATCATCTTCGATCTGCTCCCCCAAACTGCCGCCGCGGAGGTCTTTGAGCGTGTCGATGAAGCCACCCGCGCCGAATTGTTCGAGATGCTCGAAGACGATGAGCTGGTCGGGCTAATCTCCGAGTTGGACCCGGATGACGCCGCAGACGTGCTCCGCGAACTGGATACGGAGGAAAGTCAGGAGGTTCTCCAAAGCCTCGATGCCGAGGATGCCGAGCAGATTAAGGAGTTGATGGACTACTCCGAAGATTCGGCCGGCGGCATTATGGACCCGGTCTTCATCTCCGTCCACGAAAATGCCACCGTCAATGAGGCGGTCGAGGAAATTCGCGCCGCTCATATCGACGAGGACTTTTATACGGTCTTTGTCATTGACCACTCCGGTCGTTTTATTGGCACGGTGCGGTTGCGGCTGCTGATTACCAGCCCGCCTGCGACGCCGATTCGCACCCTGATCGATACCGATGCACTGTGGGTCAGTGTGGACGCCGATCAGGAAGAAATCCGTAACTTGTTTAACAAAAACGAGTTAATCGTTGTTCCGGTGCTGGACAAATCGCATCGGCTGGTGGGACGCATCACCGCCGACCGCGTCATTGAGGTTGCTCAGGAAGAGGCGGCCGAGGATATGCTGGCGATGGCCGGTACGGATTCGGCAGAACTTGAGAATTATTCCATCCTTAACGCCGCACGGGTGCGGATGACGTGGCTGCTGCCCTGCCTGGCGGGCACGGCTGTCACGGCCTTGATGGGGTTTTTGTTCAAAAACTGGTTTATCTCAATCGATATGTTCTACATTTTTGCCGTGGCGGTGATTTTTTCGCCGATGATCGCGGCCATCAGCGGCAATGCCGGACTTCAAACCTCCGCAATCGTGGTCTGCGGACTTGCGACCGGCGATTTGGCGGCCCTCCGGATCGGGCAGGTCTTTCTACGTGAGTTTCGAGTGGCCTTGATGGTCGGGGTCTGCTGCGGGGTCATTGGCGGGGCGATCTGTGCGACGCTGCCGCATTTTTTCGAGCTTCGCGACACATCGTCCGATAACGTCGCTGTCCAAGATAACCCTGTCCCGCTTCCGGCGGCTGCGGAACTGAACGTTCCTCAATTGCCGATGGCGCAAAACATCCGCCTGGCGATCGCGTTTACCATTGCCATGTTCGCCTCAATTATGGTTTCGACCACGCTGGGGCTGTTTTTGCCGTTTTTGTTCCGCCGCATCGGGCTGGATCCGGCCATCAGCTCCGGGCCGCTGGTGACCACCGCCAACGACTCGATCAGCGTCAGTATTTACCTGCTTTTGACGCTTCTGTTGACAGGCGGATAGCCTTACTCGATCGGCCAGTCATCGGTGCGGAAGGACGAGGCCGGCAATCCCGCCGCGTTAAAGAGGTTGGGCTGTACCCAGTTTCGAAACGCATACCGCACGGCCACGGGGTTGGGTACTTGGCTGCTGGACACGACAACCGAATCGCCCACGATGTCCGCCTTGGCCGGGACAAACTTCCGGTCAATACCGGAAATCTCAAAGGCAACCAACGGCCCGCCGCGCGACACCAGCCCTTCGCCGACGTGATCAAACGACAGCCGAATCGTATCGTGCTCGACCTTCATCGCCTTGTAAAGCGGGCCGGAAAAGACGACGCCGCGCTGATTGTAGGTCTTGCCCAGCGCCCACAGCGCCAGCCGCTTGCCGACATCGTGTTTGTTCCGCGGGTGAATATCGTTTTCATTGCCGATATCCATCGTGACCGCCATCCCTACATTGGTCCCCGCCTTGAGCGTCAGCATCTGGGCCTCGCGCAGAAACGCCGAGTCTGGCGCATCGCTGCTATCATAGCGGTAGGGGGCGATCTGCACATAATAGAACGGAAAATCACCCTGTCCCCATCGTGTCCGCCAATCGGTGATCATTGCCGGAAACAGCGTGCGATACTGAAGCGAGCGACCGATATTGGATTCGCCCTGATACCAGATCGCCCCGGCAATCCGGAACGGAATCAGCGGATGGATCATTGCATTGTACAGCACCGTCGGCGTATTCTGATTCAACCGCCTGACGGTGGCCGGTTGCGGGACAGCGGGAACCGCTCCGCGGTGGCCAACCTTGTATTTCCACGTGTGAGCCACCGTTGCGCCGATGTTGCCATCTGCTCCCGGCGGACCGATACGCATATCGGTTTGCTCGCCGCCAAAACCGCCATCTCCGCCGGTATTGACGACGCGCACCGCGATCAGATTCGCTCCGACGCGCAGCGCCTCTGCGGGCACCCGATACGTCCGCGGCGTATTATGGCCAAGGGTTGTGCCGACTTTGATGCCGTTGACCCAGACCGTGTCGATATCGTCAATCGGACCGAGATGCAATTCCAATTCGGCACGCGCCCATGACGGCGGAAGATTGGTTATCCGCCGAAACCATACAACGCCTTCGACGTTTTCCAGTTCGGTGCCGCTCCAGAGGCCTGGCAATGCCATCGTTTCCCAGTCGCTGTCGTCCAGCGCCGGGTTTTGCCAGTTCTCCTGTGCCCCGCGATCATACTCGGCAAATTGTTGCTCCCATTGGGCAATGTCGCGAGCGAGTTGTTCTCTGGCCGCCTGTTCATGTTGTTCTGGATATTCAATCCTATTAAGATCATCGTCAAAACTGCCGTGCGCCCGTAAGGCCGCAGCGCTGGCCCACGCCTCGGCCGGCGTTCCGCCCCAACTGGTGTTGATCAGGCCGATGGGCACATTGAGTTTTTCGTGCAGTTCGCGTCCAAAATAATACGCAACAGCGGAAAAATTCAGGGCGGTTTCCGGCGTACAGACCTGCCACTGCCCTTCGCAATCCGCCTGCGGCTCAACGTCATACACCCGTTTGACGCTGAACAGACGGATTTGCGGATAGTCCGCCTCAGCGGCGGCCTGGCGGGCGTCCTCCGTCGCCAGCATCCTCAACGTCCATTCCATGTTCGATTGTCCCGAACAGACCCACACCTCGCCAATCAAAATGTCGCTAAGGACGATCTCATTATTGCCCTGAATCGTCAGCGTATGCGGCCCGCCGGCGCGCGGCGTGTTGAGACGCACCTGCCAACGGCCTTCGGCGTCGGTCGTCGCGGTGGACCGGCCCAGCCACTGCCACGACCCCTTGACGGACACCCGTTCGCCCGGCTCGGCCCAGCCCCAGACCGTTACGTTGCTTCGCTGCTGCAAAACCATCCCATCGGCAAACACCGACGGCAATTTGACCTCCGCAACCGCCGTTGTTGCCAACCACAAGAATGCAACCAATGCTGTAACCGGATTCCGTGTCTTCATTTTACCATTCTCCTATTTTGTGCCGTCTGTCAACATAAACTTAAACCATGAAGCCCATGAAGAGCATGAAGAAAGAATTATGAATTCTTCATTATTCATTCTGTTTAAAAAACGGTCAAATCTGTGTTCATCTGTGTCAAGAAAAGAATCTGTTTTACTCCATCCGCACTTTGACGACGATTTTTTTGACGGCACAGGGCGCTTCCAGCATCCGGCACGGCATGTGCGGTTCGTTGGGCCAGAAGATCGCAAACCGCCCCGGCGTCAACACGGCCTTGCTGTAGTGCGGCGGCGGGGCATAAAACGCGATGTCCCTGTCCCCGTCATACCCCTCGACCTGGGTCAACCCCTCCAGTGGCGCAAAACCGATGAACTCGGTCCCGCTGACCACCGTTTGAATATCGAGGTATTTGTGATGAATCTCAAATTTTCCTTCGTCGGCGGGTTGGGTCTCGTATTCATCCACCACAAAAAAGATATCATCCCCCTGCACCACATTCCGCCCAACCGGCGATTGAAGCACCTGCTCTTCATTCAGCAGCGCAAGGCCAATCGCAATCCGCTCACCCAGCCCCCCATACAGCAACGCACTGTCAATCTGATCCAGTATCATATATCGTCATTCTATCAAAAATAATATGTGAAAGGCTTGTTTGCTATTAGGGTCATATATTATGTATTCTGACGTGCTATCTGATTTTAAGTGATACACTTCAGTCTTGTCGAGGTTTTCAATATTGAGCCATTTGTCCTTACGAAAGTTTTCCTCCTCATAAGGATCGAATTCATGCTTTTCATAACCCTTTTCGATGACAATCTTACCAAGATCGGCTTTGTCTATCTCGAATTTAATATAGCTTGGAACATCAAAAGCACCTTTAAGCCATCTTGAGCGAATAATCTTGACCGATGATGGCGGTGGATTGGCAAGTAATATTCTGAATCGCAACCAACCCGGAGGCTGGAATAATAACCCGACAATTCCGATGGTCAAAAAGATACTAACTAACACAGCCGTCAGGTCAATTCTTGCAGCGTTCCCTTTGACAAACAGCTTAATAAGCCCGCTACAAAAGAAAAAAAGAGGAATTCCGATAACGACAGCCACTATCATTCCAAAAAAAGGACCTAAGCAGGGATCTTTGAATACGAATCCACTGACGATTCCAGCCAAGATGATATATCTGTAACGTTTTTTCATAAGAACAAAGCCCTGCTCTTGTGCTTACACACACGACGCTGCTGGTTGTTGATCGCACCGAAGGTGCAGCATAATTCAGCCCAGGGCAACGCCCTGGGTGTCAGGTTCCCAAATTACCTCTCGCTCTGAAAGGGCAACATCGCCATTCTCTTTCTATATTGCCCTTACAGGGCGTTTGGTATTTCACTATGTCACTGACCCCAGCCCGTTGGGCTGGGCTAAGCTATTTTGGCCTTTCAGGCTGCTTGACATTATCGCACTAATCGAGCAGCTTTCGTCGCCCCACTAATATTTTTAATCTCTGTGTTCTTGTATATTGAATTCAGTTATGGTTTACGATAGTATTACTCCTGAAGTTAGCGTAGGTTCGGCTCGCGGAGCGGAGCCCCGCGTAAAGCGGAGCGCAGCGAGCCGAACCGGTGCCAACGGGCCGCGAGAGATCGATCGTGTCAGGGTCCCCAAGGCCGTCACAGAGCGGGATCCTCGCGGCGCTGGTGGTATCAACCCGAACCGCCTCCGACGCATTGTCCTCGACCTCTGTCCGAGCCGGCGCCGTCTGCGTTTCCGCAGGCATCCCCCTGTCCCCCTCACATCCGGCCAACACCAGCACACACCAGATAATAACTGCTGCACATCGCTTCATCGTTCTCAATCCAAAATCAATATCGTTATTATATCACAGCAACAACTTTAACCTTTAACCTCTGGTTTTAGCTTTTGGATTTTCAGCTTTAACTTTTCGTACACATCTTCAACTATTCCCCGTTTTTCTCATCTAATTTCTCCAGCAATCGCACGTCCTCAAGATCGACCGCTCGTTTGCAGGCGCGTTTTGAGGCAATCAAGTCTTCTTTGCATAAAATGAAAAAATCCTGCCCCTGATAATTTATCGTTTCGCGTCTGAGCCATGCGTCGTTAAAGGTAATTCCGGGCGTCGAGGTCTGAACATCGATTCTGACTTTATCGTTGAAAACCGTGATCTCATGCGACACAACATCGTCGGGATCCGTCAGCGTGGCTGTGCCGAAACCGGCTTCAACCAGGGCTTTCAAAAGCTTTTTGGCGTTGTCGGCCGATGCCTCAATCAGGATGTCCAGATCAAAGGTAACGCGCGGGACGCCATAAAGTACCGAGGCGACGCCGCCGATCACCATATATTTGACCTCATTTCGCTGAAAGGATTTGAATACGTCCTGCAATCGGTTCAACATGTTTTTTCTCTTTCAGTTCGGGGTGAACAGACAGCGCCAGTTCGGTAAACTCGCAGAAAACGTCCATCCGCTCGGCCATGGACAGGGATTGAAACCAGCGGGCTTTGGCCTCAATGGTCTCCTGTTGTCTATCGTGTTCTACGGTCGGTATCATCCGTTTTAACCTTTAACCTCTGGTTTTAGCTTTTGGATTTTCAGCTTTAACTTTCCTTACAGGTCCAGTTTTTCACGCAAAAAGCTCTTGATCTGATCAATCGCCACGCGGCACTGCACCATACTGTCACGTTCACGGACGGTCACGGTTCCATCCTCTTTGGTCTGCCCGTCAATGGTCATACAATACGGCGTGCCGGCCTCATCCTGTCGGCGGTAGCGCCGCCCGACGGCGCCTTTCTCGTCATAGAAGCAGTTGAAATGCTTCTTGAGGTCGTCATACAATTTCCGCCCGATCTCCGGCAGGCCGTCCTTCTTGACCAGCGGAAAGATCGCCGCCTTGATCGGCGCCAGATGCGGATGAAACCGCAGCACATTCCGCACCTCGCCGTTGACCTCATCCTCATCATACGCATCGACCAAAAACGCCAGCGTGCTGCGATCCACACCCGCCGACGGCTCAATCACGTACGCCACATACCGCTCGCGGGTCTCTTCCTCAAAATACGCCAACGGCCCCTTGACATAATCCGGGTCTTCATCCCGCAGCGTAATCTTGCTCAAATCGCCCTTCTGCTCGAACCAGTCGTTCATCGTCCGCATTCCCCGCTGATGCTGCCGGAGGTCGTAGTCCGTCCGGTTGGCGATACCTTCCAGCTCCTGCCAATCGCCCGACCCGAACGGGAACTTGTACTCCACATCCACGCACGCCTTGGCATAATGCGCCAGCTCGTCCGGGTCGTGATCGCGAAACCGCAGGTTCTCTTTCTTGATCCCCAGATTCAGGTACCAGTTGAACCGCTGCTCTTTCCAGTGATTGTACCAGTTGTCATCCGTCCCCGGCTTGCAGAAAAACTCAAGCTCCGCCTGCTCGAACTCCCGCGTGCGGAAGATAAACGCCTTGGTCGTCACCTCGTTGCGGAACGACTTGCCGATCTGGGCGATTCCAAACGGAATCTTGACGCGGGAGGAGTCCAGCACGTTGCGGAAGTTGGCAAAAATCCCCTGCGCCGTCTCCGGCCGCAAATACAGCGTCATCGTATCGTCGGCATTGGCCCCCATCTGCGTCTCAAACATCAGCCGAAACGCCATCGGCTTGGAAAACTGCCCCACCGTCCCGCACGCCGGGCACACCTTGCCGCCCAGGTTGTGCTCCTTGCCCGCCTCGACCTCAATATCCACATGCTCGGTATGCTCGGCCGCGGCCGGCTTGTCGCTCTCGGCCAGATGATCGACTCGTGTCCGCGTGTTGCACTTCTTGCATACCGTCACCAAATCGGCAAACTTATCCGCATGGCCGGAGGACTTCCACACCATCGGGTGCATCAAAATCGAGCAGTCCAGCCCCACCACATCGTCACGCATCTGCACGACCGCCTTCCACCATGCCGCCCGCACGTTGCGCTTCAACTCCGCCCCCAGCGGGCCGTAATCATAACACGACGCCAATCCGCCGTAAATTTCGCTCGATTGAAAGATAAACCCCCGCCGCTTGCACAGCGACACAATGTCGTCCAGCTTGGTCAATTTTGCCATAACCGCTTCCCAGTCAAAAGGTTAAGTTTTGTTCCGCAACCCGCTAAAAACCCTTAGTATAGCCGTTATTATAAAAATTACAACCCCTGAAACCCCTTTAACGTCGCTGTCAACATGTTTGAGAATTTTTTCTGGCCGTGTTGATTTGGAATATTGTGTGATAATCCTGCATTTTGAGCCCGCAGGGCGACATCGTGTAGCCACGGGCGTAAGCCCGTGGTAAATAGGGCAGCCATCCCCCTCTTTTAGCCCGCGCAGCGGGCGATATGGGCCTTTCATACCGCCCGCTGCGCGGGCTTGGAGAAGCGTGTATCGGCTTGTTATCCCCGCCCTTACGGGCGGGGCTACACGATAACGCCTCTTACAGAGGCTCTCGAAAAAAGCTTGCCAGAAAATATTCTCACACACGTCAACGGTCAACGGATACACAAAACTTTCCGGTTGACACCACGCCGCAATCGGGTATATTAATTGGCGGGGATGGGGTTCCCCGTATAACCGCCGCTGTGGCTGATGACTCCTGCCGAACTGCAAGGAATGTCTGTCAGGAGTTGCGATGAGCCTGAATGGAGTGATTTTGTTGATTTTGGTCGGCGGGTATGCGGCGGGCAAGCTGTTTTCGGCCCTGCGGCTGCCGAGTGTGCTGGGGATGACGCTTTGGGGTATCGGTATATCCCTGTTTTTCCGCGACGCCTACCCGCCTGTGCTCGACGAGCTTTCCTCGTTCCTGCGTTCCACCGCCCTGATCATCATTCTGCTCCGCGCCGGCCTGGGCATCCACAAAAAGACCCTGCAAAAGGTCGGCAAAACGGCCCTGCTGATGGCCTTTGTGCCGTGCCTTTTCGAAGGACTGGCGCTGACGGGGTTGTTCTATTGGCTGACCCCCTTCGACCTGCTGACCAGCGGCCTGACGGGGTTTTTGCTGGCGGCGGTCTCGCCGGCGGTGGTCGTGCCCTCGATGCTGGAGCTGAAAGAAAACGGCCTCGGCCGGCAAAACGACGTGCCGACGATCATCCTGGCCGGGGCGTCGCTGGACGATATTTTCTCCATCACGATATTTCTGGTCTTCCTGAACCTGCTGCGCGGCGAAAGCGTCAGCGCCGCCCACGCCGTCCTGTCCATCCCCGTCTCGGCCATCCTGGGCATCATCCCCGGCATCGTATTGGGACTGATTTTGGCGCGGTATTTCAACGCCCATTACGAAAAGGTGCGGGCAACCGAAAAGACGCTCCTGCTGCTGGCCTCATCGATCTTTCTCTTGCAGGTCGGCGACTGGCTGCACACTGCCGCCCTCTTGGGCGTGATGACGGTCGGCTTTATCCTGCTGGAAAAGGCCGAGCGGGCCGCGCACGAACTGGCCTACAACCTCAACAAGATGTGGGTCTTTGCCGAAATCATCCTGTTTGTGCTGGTCGGGATGGCCGTCGATGTGCGGGTAGCGATGGAAGCCGGGCCAAAGGGCGCGGCCCTGATCCTGCTGGGGCTTCTCGCCCGCTCGACAGGCGTCTATCTGGCCACGGCCTTCTCGACCCTGACCTATAAAGAACGCCTCTTCTGTATGATCGCCTACACCCCCAAGGCCACCGTCCAGGCCGCGATGGGTGCGGTGGCGCTGTCCTTCGGCCTGCCCTATGGAAAGGAAGTCCTTGCATACGCAGTACTTGCAATTCTGATCACTGCCCCGCTGGGCCTGATCGGCATCCGCCTGTCCGCCAAGCATCTTCTCAAGACAGGCGACATCGCTTTCCACTAACGCCGAAA
Source organism: Phycisphaerae bacterium (assembly GCA_012729675.1). GTDB lineage: Bacteria > Planctomycetota > Phycisphaerae > Sedimentisphaerales > Anaerohalosphaeraceae > T3Sed10-213. The sequence continues at coordinate 40,634 of JAAYCR010000050.1, forward strand.
ATAACGGATAATGACCGCCGCGGCACGTTCGTATCTCGTTTTCGCTACGTCACTTAGAAGAAATTGGCAAAAAATCTTATTTTTTACTTGACATAGCATAGTTTGTGTTACATAATATGCGAAGTAAGCTATATATGACAACATATACTGGAGAATCGACAATGCGATTTGAACGGGAATTACTGAAAGGCGTCGCGCCGGTGGTGGTGCTGGAAATCCTCTCGCGGGGCAAAATGTACGGCTATGAACTCAGCGAGGCCCTCGAACAGCGGAGCAAGGGCATTTTGACGCTGGGGCGGGGGACGCTGTACCCTCTGCTGTATAATCTGGAGGCCAAAGGGCTGGTGGCGGCCGAGTGGGAGGACAACGAGAGCAAACGAAAACGCCGGTACTACTCCATCACCGGCAAGGGCAAGGCGGAGCTGGCCGCACAAAAGGAACAGTGGCTCGCCCTGCAGGAAGGCGTCAACCTCGTCTTCGGCCTCGGCGGCGTCAGCCTGGCGTAATGGTGAAATTTACCATGAAGGCCATGAAGCACATGAAGATGAAGATGATGAACAATTAATTTTGAATCAAGAACCCTCTTGATCCTGTCTAAAAACTTCGTGTTTCTTCGTGTGCTTCGTGGTTAACAAAGGAGATTATATGGACAAGACAGAACATAACAATGTCCCGGCGGTTGTGACCGACTATATCGACGCCATCATCAAAAAGATGCGGTATCGCAAAAAGGTGCGAGCCGAGGTGCGGCGGGAGTTGGCGGATCATTTCGCCGACGCGCTGGCCGGCTGCAATAACGACGACGAACGCAACGCGCAGGCCCAGGCGATGATCGAAGAATTCGGCGATGCCATGCTGCTGGGCGTCCTGCTGCGCCGCGCCAAAAAACGCTGCCGTCCCCTCTGGCGTACCCTCATCGTCCGCGCCTTCCAAATGGTCGGCATCCTTTTCATGATGCTGATTCTCTACATCGGCTGGTTCTTCAGCGGCAGACCCATCATCACCACCAACTACCTCGAGGTCATGAACAGCCAGGTGCGCCCCGTCGCTGACGATAATCAAAACGCCAGGCCTTTCTATCGGAAGGCCATCGATGCCTTTGTCCTGCCCCCCACACTCCCCCCCGCCGACGACCCGTCCTTGCCGCCTGAATTACAGCCGGCAGCGCCCGAGGTATTGGATATTTCCCCACGCCCATTGGCCACGATGACATCGCAGGAAAAACAGTTTCTGGCCGACTGGCTGGCCGCCAATGAGCAATCCGAAACCCTCATCCGCCAGGGCAACCGGAAACCCTATTACTGGCAGACGTATTCCACCAATTCCGAAACAAGCGAATTGATGGGCGTTCTGCTGCCCGATCTGGCCGATTACAGAAGGCTGGCCAATCTCCTCTGCATGAAGGCCCTCTGGCAGGCGCAGCACGGACAACTCAACGATAGTCTCGACACCGTTTTGGAAAGCTATCAATTCGGCCGGCATCTTCACAATAAAAATATCTTGATCGAGCAGTTGGTCGCCATTGCCATTAAAGCCAACGCCATGAAATCAATGCGAATAATCCTGGCCGAGCATGCTGATCAATTAGACAAAACTACGCTCACGGCGGTCAGAAATCATCTCGCAGAAATCGTATCGACTGAGGATTTTCTCATCGGCTTCGAAGGCGAAAAGCTCTTCATGTATGACGAAATCCAGCGCAGTTTTACCCAGACGCGCATCGGCAGCAGCCACTTATTTATCCAGCGGATTAGTCGATTGGGCTCGTTGACCGGATCAGACTATGGTGCGGCTGGGCAGTGGTTTCATATCCTCTTTACACACCCGGACCGCGAGGAGACCCTGGCCGCGGCGGACCGCTTTTATGCGGCGATGGATGAGTTCGCCAGGTACTCGCCCGCCCAACTGCGCCAAAAAGGTATCAACATAAACGAGCGCGTCGAAGAACTCATCAAGGGCAATTTCTTTCTCTCCATTCTCATCCCCGCGCTGGAACGCGTTGCAGAAGTCGCGCATCGCAGCAAGGCCGAGAGCCTCGCCACACTGGCCGTTTTGGCTATCCTCGAGTACCAGAAACAATCCGGCTCGCTGCCCCAATCGCTCGATGCGCTCGTCAGCTCCGGCCTGTTGCAATCCGTCCCCGTTGACCCCTACAGCAATCAGCCGCTCGTGTATAAAATAACCGATGCCGGCTTTACCCTCTACAGCGTAGGCCCCAATTTCAATGACGATGACGGCGTCATGGGAACGGATGAACAAGGCCGCCCGCGGCAGTGGAGCACCAACAGCGACATGCTCTTCTGGCCGGTACCGGAACGCGAATAGTGCGGCCTAAACCGCGCTCCTTTCCTGTCAACGACGGTGGCTGCCGTTACGGTCGATAGTTCAGCGTTTGCGGCTGGCGCAGCTCGATGAATCTGACCGTACTTTGGAGCGTATGTTTGTTTTCGACGTAAAATTGATAGAGCATGGTAATCTTTTCTTTTTCGTCGGCTTCCATATTGCGGCCGGCCTGTCCCAAAGCCGCTCCCCAATTGACTTTCGTTGAGCCATCTTTGACATTCAGCGTCAGATGCGGCTGGGAGGTGCTCTTGCGGCCGGCAAAGTTGGCCACATCGACGCTTTCAATCTCATCCAGCAGCGGTTTGGTAATCGGCTCCTCGGCGGTCATCATCTGCAAGTTGTCCATCTGCGTCAGCACATTCACCAGATCCATCGCGGCTTTGATGTCCTCGGCCAGCCAGATCGTCCCGGCCGGCGGCGCCGAACGCGCCGAAAAGCCGACCACCGCAGGCACGGCGATGGCCGTCACCGGAAGGGCCTCGAAGGCGATCATCTTTTCATCGACATACCACGTGCGCCCGCCGACGCGGGCCGACACCACCGGACGACGATACTGCGCCGAAATTTCCAGCGCCGTCGGCGTCGCCTGCACATGAATATCATCCAGCCAGGCAATCGTCGTCAGCCGCTCGGCCACGGTGCGGGCGGCGTCCTCATCCAGCACAAACCGCCGTCCGCCGACCGCCTGCACGATCTGCTCGGTCCAGGCCGCCCCCAGCCATGCCGGCGGATCGAGCAGCTTGAGCGGCCCGGCGTGCGACTCGACCTGCGGCAGCGTCTTGACATACCTCTCCATCACCATAAACCCCGCCGTCAACCCCGCCGCCAACAGCGCCAAGCCCACAATCGACAGCGTCACCCGCAGCACCGGCGTGAGCCGCGGGGCGTCTTTTTTCTTTCGCTTGCGCACGGGAAGGGACGCGGACGGTTTTTTCTTGCGGTCGCGTTTGAGAAAACTGAACCAGCTTTTGCCGGTCTTTGTTTTTTTGCGTTTGGCCACGAGTGTTTCCTTGTGTTAAGGGGTTGCGGACACAGCACGGTCGTTCCATGCCGCCTCGACGATTTGCCGACACAGGTCGGGCGTCGGAATCCCCGCCTTTCGCGCCGCCATGGGCAGCAGCGAATGACTGGTAAAGCCCGGCAGCGTGTTGATTTCGAGCACATACGGCGTGCCGTCGTCGGCCAGGATAAAATCGACGCGCCCCAGATGGCGGCAGTGCAGCGCGTTAAAACAATCCAGTGCTGTCTGCTGAATCCGCGCCGTCAACGCCGCATCGGCGAGGGTGTCAAACAGGTACTCGGTCGTGTCGGCGATATACTTGGCGTTAAAATCATAAAAGGCCGCATGGGTGCGAATCTCGATAATCGGTAGGGCCTGCCCGTTGACGATGCCGACGGTGATCTCGCGCCCGTTGATGAACGATTCGATCATGCAGTCGCCGAAGGTCTTAAAGCACTGCACGCCCTTTGCCGCCGCCGTCGCCGCATCCTCAACGATCTCAACGCCGACGCTGCTGCCCTGCCGGACGGGCTTGACGACCAGTCGCTCGGCAAAGCCGTCAAGTTTTGCCGTCAGCGTTTGCTCGGTATCGCACGGCCCGACAATCACCTGCCGCGGCGCCACGGCGCCGGCTCGCGCAAAAATGCGCTTGCTCTCGACCTTGTCAAAGGCGTTTCGGCTGGCCTCAGCCCCCGATCCGGTAAAAACAAGCCGCCGCCGCTCCAGAATCGACTGCAACTGGCCGTCCTCGCCGAACTGCCCGTGCAGCACCAGAAAAAACACGTCGATGGACGCAGCGTCCAGAATCCGCATATCTTCCGGCGTGATATCCGACAGAACGACATCCATCCCCGCCTCCCGCAGCGCCGCATACACCGTGCGCCCGCTGTTGAGGCTGACCTCACGCTCCGACCCGACCCCGCCGGACAGGACGGCGACTTTAAAGTTGTTTTTAAGTTTGTGTTGCATTGGGAGCAGTGTAGTTCTTAGTTCGTAGTTCGTTGTTCGTAGTTTAGCATTGGCCTCGGCCGGGAAAGCCGAGGCTGCGTTTCAAGCCGCTAATCATTTTAGACAGTTCTGAAAAAGAAAGCCGTAAATGAGAATGTTGTTCTTCATAGATAAATTTTCTTCTTTTACAGATTTCCAATAGCGCGACACATTCAAAAACGGAACCCTGCGCAATATCCAAAAACCGTCGATAATCCGTTTTACTGCGGGATGTTCCCTCTGCGAGATTCAAAGAAATAGAAACCGCCGCTCTGCGAAACTGCGAAATTAATCCATATAGTTCTTCTTTCGGAAAAGATTTTGTTTGGTCATAGACATAATCAATGACATCCAAAGCTTTCTGGTACACGATAAGTTCTTCAAATTGAAAGGTTATTTCACTGTGCATTCGATACTCTTCCACTGCTCGGCTGCCATGAACTACGAACTACGAACTATGAACTACGAACTAATCTACCAAATTTCAATCTCCAGCTCCAGCTCCACGTCAAACTTGTCCTGCACCTTTTGCCGCACCAGTTCGATGAGCTGTTTGACATCGGCGCTTTTGCAGCCGCTTTCGGTCGTGATGAAGTTGGCGTGTTTTTCGCTGACAAAGGCCCCGCCGACCTGCGTGCCCTTCAACCCCGCGCGGTCAATCAGTGCCCCGGCGCTCATCCCGCGCGGATTCTTGAAGATGCACCCGGCGTTGCGCGCGTTCAGCGGCTGGGTGTTCTTCTTGTAAATCCACACTTCCTTAACCGTCTTGAGCATCTGGTCGGGGTCGGACTGCGTCAGTTCCAGCGTCGCGTCCAGAATGATCGGTGTGGTGATATTGACCCAGCGATAATCGAACACCAACTCCGGCTTGGCCTTCTCGAAAATCGTCCCGTGTATATCCATCACGGTTACGCTCTGCGTGCGCGAGCCGATGTCGCCGAAGTTGCCGCCGGCGTTCATCCGCACGGCCCCGCCCACCGAGCCGGGGATGCCCGTCAAGGCCTCCAGCCCGCACAGCCCCTTGCGCACCGAGTCCAGCACCAGCTTGTTCAGGTTCACCCCGGCCCCGGCCTTGAGCGTTGTGCCGTCAAACGCCACCTGCGTAAACGCCTCGGTGTCCAGCTTGAGCACTACGCCCTTGATGCCCTCGTCGCTGACCAGCAGATTCGACCCAAGCCCCAGCACCCGCATCGGCACCTGCTCGGCCGCGCACCGCTGCACAATGTCCTGAAGCTGCTCGACACTCGTTGGCCGCGCCAAGTACTCGGCCACACCGCCAAGGCCGTACCACGTCAGCTCTTTGAGCGAGGCGTTTTCTTTAACGATGTTCTCTAAGCCACTGAATAATGTCATCGGAAACCTTCCAAATCGTCCCGGCACCCATCGTCATGACCAGGTCGCCGTCTCGGACGTGTTGCGTTAAATGGTTCAAAATACCCGCAAAATCATTGATAAACAACGCCTCGCACTGCCGCTGGCGGATGCGTTCGACCAGCGTCTCGGCGTTGACCGTGCTTTTGCTCTCGGCGGTGTCCCGCACGAAGTAAATCTCCGGCACAATCGTAATATCGGCAAGCTTAAAGCTTTCCGCGAAATCATCAAGCAAAAAACGGGTTCGGCTGTACTGATGCGGCTGAAAAACGCACCACAGCCGCTTGGGTTGATACCGCTGCCGTACCGCCTCCAGCGATGCTCGAATCTCGGTCGGGTGGTGGGCGTAGTCGTCCAGCACCGTGATGCCGCCGACCTGCCCTTTGAGCATCAGCCGCCGGTCAATGCCGGAAAACGCCCCCAGCCGCTCGACGACGACCGATTCCGGCACGCCCGCCTCAAGTGCCGCGGCCGCGACAACCAGCGCATTATACACATTGTGCTTGCCCGGCAGCCCAATCCGCACGCGCCCCAGCCCCCGGCCGCTGCGGATCAAGTCAAACGCATAAAGCCCCTCTACAAGCTCCAAATTACCCGCCGTCACATCGCAGTGCGACTCCAGCCCCACCGTCACGACCTGTCGGCCGTCTTTCTGCCGTCGCAGTACGCGAGCGACGTTTTTATCGGCCCCATTGGCGATCAGCACCCCGCCCGGCTTGATCCCGGAGGCAAAATCGCTGAATGCCTCGACGATCTCGTCCTCATTTCGATAATAATCCAGATGATCCTGCTCTATATTAAGGATCACCCCGATGGACGGATGCAGGTTCAAAAAGCTGCGGTCATACTCGCACGCCTCGGCCACAAACAGCCGTCCGTTGCCCGCCCCGCTGGAGCCGCCCAGTTGCCCGATGTCGGCCCCGATGATGTAGTTTGGTTTAAGTCCAGCCTCCGTAAGCAGATGTGTAATCCACGCACTGGCGGTACTCTTGCCGTGCGTCCCTGCCACCGCAATCCCCGTGTACGCCTCAAACAGCCGTCCGAGCATCTCGGCATACTTATAGATCGGACAGCCCAACTCCCCGGCCCGCGCCAGTTCCGGGTTGCTCGCCGTCACCGCCGCACTGATGATCACCGCATCGACCGCCGCCGGCATATTCTCCGGCGTATGCCCGATATGAATCTGTGCGCCCTGCCGCTGCAAGTCGTCCGTAACTGCGCTTTGGCACATATCCGACCCCGACACCACCGCCCCGCGGCGCATCAGCAGTTTGGCCAGCCCGCTGGTCCCGACACCGCCAATCCCGATAAAGTGAAACCGCTTCCCTGAACTTCGTTCCATGCGTCAATCCATTTCGTTAAACCCGCTTTGATTGTTATCTTATCGTCAGATCGACGTTTCTTCAATACCCTTCGCCCTTCATCCATCCGCGATTCGTAACTCAAGCTTCGCTTGCCCCCCCCCTCGGCCTGAAAGGCCAAAATACCTTAGCCCAGCCCGGGGGGCTGGGTTGGAAATCGCCCAAGACCTCCGTTTCGCCCCGCAGGGGCAGCAGTCACCCAGTGTTTTGGTTTTGAATTTGTTTAGGATATGGAATTTTGTGCTTAGAATGTTGGCTGCGGCTCTGCAGCGACAAGCATTTTCGGAGATATCTACCAAAAAAAGAGATAATCTATTGTCCGCCCAAGCCATTAGGGGTATGATATCAGCGTGTGCCGGTCAAAAAACCGGCGTTTCGGTCTCGACAACAAACATCCGGTTTTGTAATGGAAAGGATCACGACAATGCCTTCAAAAGCGATCAAAGCAACTTGTCTTCCCAAGCTCGCCAAAGCAACCCCGCACATTCCGGTCATTGGTGTGTTTGCACCGTGCGATCCCCGTGTTGACGCCGCCAGCCGAAGCCGTGCGCAGAACATCGCGTCGATGGTTGCCGACACCATCTGCGGGCAGGTCGTTTTGCCCGACAAGCAGCCGGTGTCGGTGGTCTATTCGGATGTCCTGGTGGATGGCGAGGCGCAGGCCGACATCGTCGCCCGGCAGTTTCGTGAGGCCGGCGTGAATGTGCTGGTCTGTGCGCCGGATACCTGGGCGTTTCCGCAACTGACGACAATTTCGCTGCTGCAGCAGTTTCCCAAAGATACGCCGCTGAACATCACCTGCGGCAACAGCGGTCCCAAGCCCGGCGTGGTCTATGCCCACGCGCTGGCCGGGGCGATCAGCCAATACGGCAAGCTGGTGCATCTGAACGTCGGCAACTGGCCCGACACCGGCCAGAATCCAAAGATGAGCGCAGCGACCGCCGCGGCGCTGGTGGATTGGTGCTATGCGGCCGTTACCGCCGTCGCCCTGCGCGGCCGCCGCATGATGATCTTCGGACACGACTCGATGGGGATGGAAACGGCACTGGCCCATATTCTGCCGACCCGCAACGCCTTTGGCCTGGAGATTACCCGGCTGGATATGAAACTGCTGGCCGATATGCTCAGTAAGGAGGCCTATGACAAGAAGGAATTGAAGGCCCTGCGCGGCTGGATTGACGCCCATATCGGCAAGCGGCTGGAAATCAAGACCGACGCCGACAGCAAGCGGTTTGATCAGTCGCTGGCGATGTACCTGATTAACCGCGATTTGATGGCGGAACTCAACGCCGTCGGCGGCGGGTTTATGAGCCAGTTGGAATGGGGAAGCGACAAACGCGGGCTGCCGCTGCCAGTGGCCGACGCGATGGAATCGATGTTCAACAGCACTTTTGACCATAACGGCCCCAAGGCCCCGCTGCCCTATGCGACGGAGGCCGACGTACAGGGTCTGCTGACGATGCTGTTTTATACCTGGCTGTCCGGCGGCAACCCGCCGCTGTTTATGGACTTCCGCAAGGTCTGGGAAGGCTGGGAAATCAAAGAACTGGCCAAAACGCTCGGCGTCAAGGTCAATCCGAAGGCCGACTTCATCGTCAAGGGGCTGGTGGACGGAGACAACTCGGGCAGCGCGGCGTTTAACTGGGCGGCCAAGCCCGGCGCATCCGTCAAGGAGATTTTGAAAGGCGTATTGATGCCGCTGGCCGATCCGGGATACTTCGCCGGCGGCGGCAACAGCGTAACCTTTATCACGCCGGCGGGAATCGATGGACTGGCCGGACGCATGGCCTACAGCGCCCTGAATAACAAGTTCAGTATGTTTTGGGATCAGGCCTACACCACCAGTGTCCCGGCCAAACTCGGCAAGGCGATGTGCGATCTGACCACGCCGACCTGGCCGCATACCTTCGTGGTGCCGAAATATGCCAGTATGCTCGAATACAAACAATACGCCCCGGCCAACCATTTCCACATGACGTGGAACCTGCCGGTATCGCGTTTGCAGTACTGGATGGATCTGACCGGCACGCTCAGTATTACACCCTGGAGCGCTCGTCCGGCGTTTGTCGAGGGAATCGACCGTCCGCAACCGCTGATCCACTTGCTCAACGGCGGCGAGTATGCCGCCAAAATACTGTAACAATACTCGCGGCTGTGCCGAGTGTGTGCGACGAATCGGCGATCGGTTTGAACCGTTCCGATGGATCTGTCATAAACTCAAGAGAGGTTGTTCTCGAGGCGTTTGATCATCGCCGCCCATCGACTGTCCGGACGCGGGGTATAGGTCTGGGTCGGGAAGGAATCGGCGATGATCCGGCGGCCGTGCGCCAATGAGCGGATTTGGCCGCAGGCTTTGGCCTGAATCAGCACATTGCCCAATACGGTCGCTTCGACCGGGCCGGTGATGACGGTCTTGCCGGTCGCGTCGGCGGTCAGTTGATTGAGCAGTTCGTTTTGCGTGCCGCCGCCGATGATGTGCAGTGTTTCGAGGGTCTGTCCGGAAACGTCCTCCAGCATCCGCAGGACCTGTCGATAGCGCATAGCCAGACTTTCCAGGATGACGCGAATCATCCGCCCTTTGTCCTGAATCGGCGTTTGGCCGGTTTGGGTCAGAAAGGCATTGATCTTTCCGGGCATATCGCCGGGAGCAAAGAACGTCATATCATCCGGATCAATCCAGGCCGTAAAGGGTTCGGCCGCCGTCGCCATATCGGCGATTGTCGCATAATCGAGCGCCTGTCCCTCCGTTTCCCACTGGCGGCGGCATTCCTGCACCAGCCACAGGCCCATGATGTTTCGAAGCAGTGCAATCGTATGTTCCACACCGCCCTCATTGGTCAGGGCGTACTCGAACGTTTTTGGGGTAATGATCGGGCTGGGAGTCTCAATGCCCATCAGGCTCCACGTCCCGCTGGACAGATATGCCCACGGGCGATTTTCGACGGCGGGAACGGCGGCCACTGCCGACGCGGTGTCGTGTGTGCCGACGGTTAATATCGGGATGGCCGAGCCGTCTTTGTTGCGAGCGATGGCCGGGTTCAAGACGCCGATCTGTCGGCCGGGGTTGACGACTTCGGGCAAAATCTCAATCGACAGGTCAAGTGCGTTCAGCAGTTTTTTCGACCACTGTCCGGTATGCATATCCATCATTTGCGACGTGCTGGCGATGGTGTATTCGGCGCAGGGCCGCGCCCCCAGCAGCGTCATCAGCAGGTTCGGCATAAACAAAAGCTGTGTGGCCTTGCCCAGCGGTTCCGGCGTCCGGTGTTTGCAGCCCAGCAATTGGAACAGCGTATTAAACGGCATAAACTGAATGCCGCTGTTGGCATAAAGCTCCCACTTCCCGACGATCCGACAGGCCTCGTCGATCATCCCTTCCGTGCGGCTGTCGCGGTAATGATAGGGCTTTTCCATCAAGTTGCCGTCGGCGTCCATCAGCCCGAAATCCACCCCCCACGTATCCAGCCCCAGCCCCGCCACGGTTTGCGCCTCGTCCATCGCGGCCTTGATCCCGACGGTAATCTCATCGATCAGCCGTTGGACATCCCAGCGCAGCGAATCGCCTTCCCTGACCGGGCCGTTGGAGAACCGATGTGCCTGCCGCAGCGTAAATGTCTCATTCTCCAGCGTCGCCAGCATCACACGGCCGCTTTCGGCCCCCAGATCGACCGCGATATAGTGAGTGCGTTGTGCCATTTGATTCTCCTTTTTTTGTGAATGACGATTCGTAAAGATCAATCGTCATTCGTCAATCGACAATTTTTCAGCAGTTCTTCTTCGGCCGCTTGGGTCCACAGGTCGTTCGGACATTTTTCAGCAATAGTCGGATATGCCGCCGCCAGATCGTCCAGCGTGGTCAGCGGCAAGTTCGGCAGGGCCGGATAGACGATAATCTTGCCGGCCAGCGTGCGGTTTTCGACTGCGCGAATGCCGTCGGCGGCCCCGGCCATCCCGCTGACCGCATCGACCGAGGTGTTCACATCCAGTTGGCCGCGGGTGACTTTGTCCAGCACGATTTTCATATCCTCCAGCCGCGAGCCGCTGGTGCCGAACATAAAACAGCGGCGGGCGATGTAGGTGTCCAGGTCGATGTCCTGTTTGACCGGCGCGGGAATCCCGGCAAAGATGTTGATCAGGGCGTTGTCGGCGCTGTCGTTGATCGCCTGCGCCACCAGCGGGGCGACCGGCGCCATAATCGCAACGTAGCTGAACGCCTCCGTTACGGGTTGTTTTTGCGGATTGACCAGCGACAGCTTGACGCCGCGCTCTTTGGCCGGCGGGGCGGCCTTGTGAGAAAGCCCTTCGAGCCGATGGTCGTCATAATCCGTCCCGACAACGGTCAGGCCGTCGATGCCCGAACAGATAACGCGCAGCACGTGCATTTGTCCCATCGGGCCGGCAGCCCCGACGACCAACACCTTGTCGTCTTTGCGCACTTCGCCGGTCTGCGGGATGGTGCAGTAGCTGTCGGCGGCATTGTCGCCGAGAGTGCCGATCCAGCGGGTCAGGCCGTAATGGACGCGCCCCACGCCGACCGAGACCGGTGCGCCGATGGACGAGCCGCCCAGCACGATATTCATAATCCCGCCGCCGGCCAGCTTGTCGTTGAGCGTCTCAATCGTCGTCTTGTCCGAGCCGAAATAGACAATGTCGTCAAAGTGTTCGTTGGGCAAAGATTCACAAGTGTCAGCCTTTTGAGCATTTGCATGGGCAGCCGCTTGCGACGGCTCTGCACAGATGACGGTGACACCCGCCGGCGCGCCCGCCCTGTCAAAGGCCTCCTGCACACCTTTGACGGCGCGTCCCTTGTCGGCCACGACCAGCAGTTTGCCGCCCGTCTTGATCGCGGCGCGTTCTTTGCTGATATAGGAGCTTTCCACGCACGCCCACGGTTCGACCAACGCCGCCGCCGAGGCACTGAGGTGGTCTTCGACGGGAATCAAAAAGCTCTCGCCGCTGTCCGGCTCGATGATGATGCGCTCATCCATCAAGACATACTGCTGCAATGCGCCTTCGAAGTTATAGCCGAATGCGGCGTTGGACGCAGCGGTCTTGAGCCAGCGGTAGTCGGTCTGAACCAGCACACGCTGGCCGATGCGGTGATGTTTCACGTGATCTCCGACGGCGACAATCGTACAGCACGCCTCGTGGCCGGGGACGGTCGGTTTCGTGCCGGGCACGTAGGCGGGGTTCTCGGCCAGCGCCTGCGGCTCGATGCCGCACAGGACTTCGCTCTTTCGCGCGTGGGCGTCAAATTGCTTGAGCAGCTTTAAGTCCGAAAAGCACAGTCCCACCGCCTCGACACGCGCCAGAATCTGATACGGCCCCGGCGACAAAACCTCTTTATCGGTGTTGAGTTTCAATTCATCCGGCCCGACCAACTGCAGCGCCGTTTGTTTTTCGGGTATCGTATTCATCGTCTCTTTTTCTGACTCCTGACTCCTGACTCCTGACTTCTGACTTCTGTTAATCAATGCAGCATCACCTGTCCGCCGGTGACCGGCACGGCCTGGCCGGTCTCGTACCGCTGTTCCATTATATAATAGATGGCTTTCATCACATCGGCGGTTGTGCAGCCGCGGCCCATCGGGACCTTTTGCTCATACGCCCGCCGCACCTCCTCAATGGTCTTTGCGCCGGGGATCTTGCCGGTGCGGAGGTACTGGACAAACAGGCCGTTGTTCGGATCCGACCAGAGCGGCCCGTCAAAAAAGTTGCCCGGACAGATCGCGTTGACCTTGACGCCGTCTTCGATCAGTTCCATCGCAAACGACTGCACCAGTCCGATGCCGCCGAACTTGCTGCCGGCATACGCGCCGTTTTTGTTGGAGCCTTGCAGGCCGGACTTGGAGTTGATCTGGATGATGTCGCTCATATAGCTTGCATCGGCGGCGTGCTGGGCGGCCAGCACGGGCGCAACCGCCTGTGTACACAGGAAAAAGCCTTTGTAGTTGACCGACGTGACAAACTCAAAATCTGTTTCGGACTGCGTCTTGACGCTTTCGGCCTTCAGGACGCCCGCGTTGGAAATGAACACGTCCAGCCCGCCGAAATATGTGACGATGCTGCGGACGGCCTGCCGAATCGATTCGGCGTCCGTTACGTTCATTGCAACGGCCATTACGCGCGACTGGCCGTATTGCTTTTGCATCGCGGCGGCGGCCGCATTGACGCCGTCTGCATTAATGTCGGCCAGACACACCCGCGCCCCTTGTGCGGCAAAGTCCTGAGCGATTTCCAGTCCGAACCCCTGCGCCGCCCCGGTGACGACGGCCACCTTACCCGCCGCGCGCCCGGCCAGTTCGGCGGTATCGTCAATAATGTGAAAAAGCCCCGTCCCATCGACCCACACCGTATTCGGATCTGGCGCGGCAGGTTTTCGTCCGTCCGGCACAAACCGAACAACCGGATATTTGCCGTCTTTGCCAAGCCGCATCCGCAACGCCGGGGCAACCTGTAGCAGTTCTTTCGCTGCATCCGTCATTGTTAAATCCTTAATCCTTATCAAAAAAAGCGTTTAACACCACTTGCCCCAGCCGGGCAAACGCGTCGATGCGTTCTTCGTCCCCCGGCCAGTCCGGATTGGGTCGGCCGTGCGCATCGACAAAGCCCGTTTGGCCGTGTGCACAGAGATACTGATGGGCGGCAACCACGCACACCCCTTCCCAAAACCAGTCATTCAGCTCTGCCGGAATCGGCGAGCCGTCCACACAGACCGGCGTCAGCGAGATCAAATCGAGCGTGTTGTGTTCCGTGCCGGCGGTCAGCACGATGCCGGCCTTGCGCAGCGCCGTCGCGTAGGCCGCCAAGGCATCAGGGCGGTTGCGGACGGGGATAAACTCGGCCATCGCAAAGCCGTTCTCCTTAAGCCGCTCGATCAATTCCTCGACCGGCGTTTCATATTCGCAGAGCGCCGCCGCGCCGTCGGCCAAAATCGGATAACACGCAATCCCGCCCAGTCGGTCGATCAGGGTTTTTGCCTCACAAAGACGCCCGAAGCTTTCCGGCACAAAACACGGTTTTCCGGCCTTCATCAGGAACGAACGAATATCATTTTGTGTGCCGACCACATCGTCAGCGCCCGCCTTGGATGAACAGTTATAAACCGCGCTGAGTGCGTCGCTGCGCTGCTCGACCGAAACCATCTCAAACAAGACCTCCTGAAAGGCCTGGGCGATGTGCCGCTCCTGAAGCGTCACTGTCTGCGGCGCGCTGCCGTGCCGTTTGACGACGCGATCAATGACTGCCTGCTCATCAAGCTTGACCGGATAACCGGCGTTCTTAAACTGCTCGCTCATTGTCTCGATCATCGCCTTCATCCGCGCCCCGTCATTGCGGCGAATGGCGGCCATCTGCTCGGCGGCCTCGGCGGAAAACGGCGAAAACTGCGTAATGCCCTTGCCGCACAGGTAAATCTTTCCGGGATTTCCCGGATCGTTGACACGGATTTTTTGTTCGGCCATCTCCGGCTCAAAGGCGATCAGTTCGGTGCTGAAAAAGGGAAAAATCCCCGCCTCCAGGCACAGGCGGCTGAATTCTTCATACACCGTAAAATCGTAATAGTTTCCGGCTCCTAACACGCGCACCCCCTGCTCGGAGGCCAACTGAACCGCCTGAGAAACCCGTTCGAAAGCGGAAAAATTGGGCGGCAGATGAATATGCGTATTGGCCGGCAGCGGCCGCAGTGAAACATCTTCGGCCTGCGTCCAAAGGTCTTCCGGCCTCCCCATCCGGTTCAAAAACATTAACGGCTCAATCATGGTCATCGGTCTTTCACGGACTTTTTTAGAGCGCCTGTTTGGCCCGTCGGATCATCTCATTGGCTGAGCAATCTCTTTTCGGGCTGTACCCCTTCAGCGGAATAAGATGCTCGTTCACGACATCGATAAAGTCCTGCGGATACGGGAAGAAGGCGTCTTCAACCTCATCCGGCGGGGTGATCCAATTGCGTGCCCCCAGCACCGCCGGCGGCGCGTCCAGTTCGTCAAAGGCCATCTGGCAGATGTTTGAGGCCATCGTATGCAGGAAACTGCCGCGCTCGCAGGCGTCCGAAGCCAGCAGGACTTTGCGCGTCTTTTTAATCGAGTTCAGCACCGGTTCATAATTGAACGGCACAAGACTGCGGGCGTCGATGATCTCGCAGCTTACGCCGTATATTTCTTTTAATTCGTTGGCGGCCTGAATCGCGCGGTACAGCGTCGCGCCAATGGTCAGAATCGTCAGGTCGCTGCCTTTGGTTCGCACGGCCGGCTCGCCGAAGGGCACTTCATAGCTTTCAAGCGGCACACCGCCGGCGACAAATTCTTCGGCAATGCCGTACAGGCGCTGGCTCTCAAAGAAGATCACCGGGTCAGTGCCGGTCAGTGCCGCCGCCATCAGCCCCTTGGCGTCGTAGGGCGTGGCCGGGAAGACGACCTTCAGGCCCGGTATGTGGGCACACAGTGATGTCCAGTCCTGGCTGTGCTGTGCGCCGTATTTGCTGCCGACCGAGACCCGCACGACCACCGGCATTTTCAGCAGGCCGCCGCTCATCGACTGCCATTTGCAGATTTGGTTAAAGACCTCATCGCCCGCCCGTCCCAGGAAATCGCAATACATCAGTTCGACCAGCGCCCGGCCGCCTTCCAGTCCGTAGCCGCAGGCTGTGCCGATGATGGCGCCTTCGGCAATCGGCGCATTGAACAGCCGATGATACGGCAGTGCCTCGGTCAGGCCGCGATACACGGCAAACGCGCCGCCCCAGTCGCGGTTTTCCTCGCCATAGGCGACAAACGTCGGGTCTTGATAAAAGCCGTCGAGAATCGCTTCAAACAGCGCATCGCGAAAACCGACGCAGCGGGTGTCTTTGAGCCGTTCGCCCTTTTCGTCAAACGCCGAGCGGCTTTTGCCTTGCAGGCTCTTGACGCGGGGGTTGTCCTCTTTGGACATCAGCGCTTCGGGCGTGCGGGACGGATCCATCGACGCGACCTTCTGATTGGAATACATCGTCTGCTCAAGCAGGCCGTTGGCTTTCTTGAGGTCGGCGCGCGGCGAAACGGCTGGATCCGCCGCTTTTTGACAGGCGCGTGTGATCAGCGTCTCGATGGACTGCTGCATTGCATCGATCTCTTCCTGTCGGCTTATATTTGCGCTGACCAGATTTTGAGCAAAGCACACAATCGGGTCGTGTTCGCGCCAGGCGTCAATCTCTTCCTTTTCGCGGTAACTGCTCTGGTCGGACGGCGAGTGCCCGCTGAAGCGATAGGTGATGGTATCCAGCAGCACGGGGCCGTCGCCTTTTTCGAGAATCTCTTTCTTTCGGGCGACCGCGTCCGCCACCGCCAGCGGATTAAAGCCGTTGACGCGCTCGGCGTGCATCTGTTCGGGGTTGATCCCCGCGCCCAGTCGTGCGAGCATCCCGAAGCCCATCGTTTCGCCTTCGGGCTGGCCGCCCATCCCGTAAAAGTTATTGTTGAAATTCATAATGATCGGCAGACCGCCGCGATACGGCTTTTCCCACAGATGTTTAAACTGATCCATCGCGGCAAAGCACAGGCCTTCCCAGACCGGCCCGCACGACGAGGAGGCGTCGCCGATATTGCAGATGACAATGCCCGGCTTTTGATTGACTTTTTTAAACAGGGCTGCGCCAACAGAGATATCGCCGGAGCCGCCGACGATGGCGTTGTTGGGATAAACCCCGAACGGCGGAAAGAAGGCGTGCATCGAGCCGCCCATCCCTTTGTTAAAGCCCGTTTCGCGGCCAAAAATTTCCGCCAGCGTGCCATAAACCAGAAAGTCGATCGCCAGATCTTTAACCGAACCGGCGGCGTCTTTCTCGACGACCTTGAGGCACTCGCCGCCGAAATAATTTTTCATCATCTTCATCAGATCGTCGTCGTCAAGGCGGTGGATGGCGGCAAGTCCTTTGGCCAGAATCTCACCGTGGCTGCGGTGACTGCCGTAGATATGGTCGTCAATACCGAGGTGATAGGCCTGCCCGACGGCGGTCGCCTCCTGACCCATCGACAGATGAGCCGGGCCGTTGTGCGTGTATGCAACGCCGTTATAGATCCCGCGCAGCTTGATCTCGTTGAGCATGTTCTCAAAATTGCGGACAATCATCATATCCCGCTGGATGCGCATCAGGTCATCGGGCGTGTACCGTCTCAGCTCATCCATCAGGGTTTTGTTGTAGGCGTTGACCGGTATCGGCGTAAACGATATCTGCTGACTTTTTTGGACGCGCTTCGGATCGACTATTTGTGATTTAGGCATTGTTATCCTGTGTGAAAGGGTTTCAAACCGTATTCAGATTCGGGTTTTCAGGGCAGAGGATTTGAATTCGGTGCTGTTCAAAAAAAACAATCCATTCCGCCGGAGGACGCTGATCGGTAATGACGATGGAGATATTGTTCCAGTCGGCGATCTTAAATAACGCCGGGGATTCAAATTTGGAGTAATCCGCCAACAGGAAGCATTCCCGCGCGTTGCGGATCGCCTGCGAAAAGAGATGGGCGCTGTCAATGTCAATCGAGCTGGGGCCAAACTCCATCCCCGCGCCGTCACAGCCGATAAAGGCCCGATACCCTCGGAATTTGGCGAGCGTCTCGGCGGCGATTGGCCCGACGGTATCCATACGTTCAGGCCGATACTGTCCGCCCAGCATCAACACATTCATATCGGCAGAATACAATTCCTGGGCGGTGCGTACGGAGTTGACAATCACAGAAATATTCTTTTTGCCCCGCAGATAACCCGCGATGTGAAAGCAGGTGGTTCCGGAGTCGAGAAAGATTTGCTGGCCGCCCTCGATCAAGCCGGCGGCGATTTGGGCGATCGCTCGCTTGGATTCGACATTGCGCATCGACTTTGAGATAAATGAATAGTCCAGATTTTTCCGGAGCTGCGCCCCGCCGTGGTTCAGCTCCAGCAGCCCGGCCTCGGCCAGCGCCCGCAAATCCCGCCGGACGGTCGCATCGGAAATCCCGAATTCCTCGGCCAGTCGCGTGGCAACAACCTGCCCATTCTGATAGACCTTGGCAAGAATCGCCTCTTTTCGTTGTTGTATGGATGTCGTATTCATCAATTCCCGTGAACGTAAAGATTCTGATCGGACTTTTTTGAATTATTGCACATTTGAGCAGACAAATCAACAAAATAATATTGATTTTTTGTTTGATTTCCTACGGCGTTCTTTTATGATAGGTCTGTACGAAGATTTGACTTAAATCGGGTATAGCTTATGCAAATACTGAGAATTCCAGCACTTGGAAAGGTTGACGGCGATACGTTTGTCGTAAGTGTCGCCGTTGAGCCGGGCGGAGCGGTCGAAAAGGGGCAGGTTCTGGCGGCGATGCAAACCGCCGATCAGGTCGTCCAGATCGCGTCGCCAACCGACGGCACTGTCGCCGAAGTGAGCATTTTCCCCGGTAAAATGGTCTGCAGCGGCGAGCCGTTGTTAAGCCTCGGCGCCCCGCCCAGTGCCCCCCAATTGAATTCCACACAAGCCCAATCCCGGCAGAATAATTCGAATATGACCGAACAGTCGGCACACACAGCATCCGGTCAGGTGACTCCTATCCTGATGCCGCAAGCGGGACAGAGCATGGAAGAGGGAACCCTCCTTACGTGGAAGATCAAAGAAGGCGACCGGATCGAAGTCGGTCAGGTCATCTGCGAAATCGAAACCGACAAGGCGACAATGGAGGTGGAGGCCACGCACGCCGGACGTGTGGCCAAAATCGTGGCGCAAGAGGGGACGATCGTTGAAGTCAAACACCCAATCGCTTTTCTGGCAGACAATGATGCGGATGTTGCGACCTTTATGGCCGGCCAAGCCCGGTCGGCTGCCTCGACCTCCGCACCGTCAGAGAAAACAGATGCCCCGGCGGCAGCCTCTGCATCCGTCGCACAGCCGGCCGTCATCAGCACGGGCGGCCGGGTCAAAGCCTCTCCCGCCGCCAGAAAAATCGCCCACGAACAGGGCATCGATCTTGCCGCCATCGCCGCAGGGTCCGGCCCCGGCGGGCGCATCATCTCGCACGACATCAAAACCGCGACAGCCGCAGCAACAGCGCCGTCCGGCAAGGGCGTACGGCACGACCTGAGCAAAATGCGGCGAGCCATCGCCCAAAATCTGCTGTGGTCAAAACAAAATGTGCCCCATTTCTACACCAAAATCACCATTGACGCGACGCCGCTGCTTGGCCTGTATCGCAAAACCAAAGAGCAATTCACATGCTCGCTCAACGATTTTGTAACACGGGCGTGCGCCATCGTCGTGGCCGAGATACCCGCCTTCCGCAGTCAGTACAAAGACGACCATATTATGGAACAGCCCTCGGCCCATATCGGCATCGCCGTCGGCACCGAAAACGGCCTGACCGTTCCGGTCGTCCTGAATGCCGACCGGCTGAGCCTGCGTGACCTGGCGACACAATCGCGGCAAGTCGTTGAAAGCGCCCGAAACGGAAAGCTCGAAGGCATCGGGCAGGGCGTCTTTACCGTTACCAACCTCGGAATGTTCGGCGTGGAAGAATTCTCCGCCATCATCAACCCGCCCGAATCGGCGATTCTGGCCGTCGGCGCCATCCGCGAAGATGTGATCGTCAAAGACGGCGTGATGCGTCCGGGGCGGGTGATGACGATGGTACTCAGCGCCGATCACCGGGTCATAGACGGCACGGTGGCCGGGGCGTTCGCCGCACGCATCAAAGCACTGCTCGAACAGCCCGAACAATTGCTCTAATCAAACCCCCATTCAGTCGAAAGGAAAGTCACTATGGACGACCGCTTTGACATCGCCGTGATCGGAACCGGCCCCGGCGGATACATCGCCGCCTTAAAGGCCGCACAAATGGGAGCCAAAACCGCCGTCATCGAGAAACATTTTCTCGGCGGCACGTGCCTCAATTATGGCTGCATCCCCTCTAAGGCACTGCTGGCCTCGGCCGAGCTGATGTACACTATCAACCATGCCTCTGCGATGGGCGTCCGCGTCAACGGCAACGCCGGATTTGACTGGCCCGCGATTCAGCAGCGCAAAAACAAGGTCCTCAAGGGGTTGCGTTCGGGCATCAAGAGTCTGTTCGGCGCGCGGAACGTCACCCTGTTTTCCGGACGCGGCGTCATCACCGGCAAAGGCCAGATCACCGTCACCGCCGAGAACGGCGTCGAGAGCAGCATCAACGCCGATAAGACCATCATCGCCGTCGGCTCCGTGCCGGCGCGGATACCCGGCTGGCCGGACGATCCGAAACGGGTCTGCACCTCAGACGAATCGCTGCATTGGGAGACCCTGCCCAAACGGCTCCTGATTGTCGGCGGCGGAGTCATCGGCTGCGAGTTCGCCTGTATGATGCGCGAATACGGCGTCGAAGTCACTGTCGTCGAGATGCTCGAACGGCTGATGCCGGAAATGGAAGGCGCACTCGGCAAGCAGATGCAGGCGATTTTCCAGAAACGGGGTATCAAGGTACTGGTCGGCGCAAAGGTCGAATCGCTCAAATCCGTCGGCGACGGCGTCACCGCCGAAGTCTCCGGTGCCGGGGCAATGTCGTTCGACAGGGTGCTGGTCGCGGTCGGACGGCGGCCCAATACCGAAAACATCGGCCTGGACACGGTCGGCATCAATGCCGAACGCGGGTTCATCACCGTGGACGACAAGATGCGCACCAACATCGACGGGTATTACTGCATCGGCGACGCCAACGGGCGGACACTGCTGGCGCACGCGGCCAGTGCACAGGCAATGATGGCCGTCAAGGACGCGCTGGGCAAGGACGCCGGGCCGCTGCTGCCGATTCCGTGGGCGGTTTATACGTTCCCGGAAGTGGCCGGCGTTGGCATCACCAGCGAGCAGGCCGCCAAACGCGATCTGCCGGTTCGTATCGGCCAGTTTCCCATCGGCTATCTCGGAAAAGCGATGGCCGCAGGCCACACCGAGGGCACGGTCAAGGTCATCGCCGACTACAACACCGACAAGCTGCTCGGCGTTCACCTTCTGGGACACAACGCCACCGAGATCATCGCATCGGCCGCGGCCATGATGACCGTCGGCGGAACCGCAAAAGACCTGGCGAATATGGTCGTCGCCCACCCGACTATCGGCGAAGCGGTCAAAGAAGCCGCAGAGGACGTTTACCAAAGCGCCATGCACCTGCCGCCGCGAAAAATGATGCGCAAGGAAGCGGATTTGACGAAAATGAAGAGTAAATAGGATCACGCAAGGAGGACGACAACCCGTGCTGTTCCGTGTGTGTTTTTTGTAAGGTATTTCTCTTTAATACTTTATATTTATTAGCGGCGGGTGGATTCGAACCACCGACCCTGGGCTTATGAATCCCATGCTCTAACCAGCTGAGCTACACCGCCAGTCGCGTAAAACCTGAATTATAGCCCAAAAAAACACTTAAAACAAGAAAAAATTCATTGGATTTTAACGGTTTTATCGCTTTTGCGACGGATAATTTGTACAGAAATGTCGCCCCCCATAAAAAAGCGGTGATTCAGATGAACAAACAAGCACGCGCCCGGAGGGACTCGAACCCCCAACCCTCGGTTCCGAAGACCGATGCTCTATCCAATTGAGCTACGGACGCAAGTGGCGATAGTATATAGGAAGCAACGCGGCGTATCAAGCCAATATGTGGACGAAGAGGAAATTTGGTTCTTTCGGTTAATGGATAGGCAGTTGTTGGGGGTTTACTTTCGTGGGGAAAAAGGGTATGATCGGTGCATTGATAATCCAAACAAACATCCAACCGGCGGCGGTCGAGCCGCAGGGTTTCTTGATATGGAGAAGTTATGGCGGGAAAAGGATTTGCGCATCTTCACGTACACACGCAGTATTCCCTTTTGGACGGGGCGATTCCGGCCGGGCGGTTGTTTGCCCGGTGCAAAGAGCTGGGGATGGACACGGTGGCCGTGACCGATCACGGCAATATGTTCGGGGCGGTGGATTTTTATGTCAAGGCCAGAGAAGCGAACGTTAAGCCGATTTTCGGGCTGGAGGCGTATGTCGCCCCCGACAGCCGGTTTGATCGGCAAAAAGGCAGCGACGATGAAAAAGCCTACCACCACCTGATCTTGCTGGCCGAGAATCTGGCGGGCTACCGAAACCTGCTGAAGTTGACCAGCTTAGGCTACATTGAGGGGTTTTATTACAAGCCGCGGATTGACAAAGCGCTGTTGGCCGAGTTGAACGAGGGGCTGATCTGCACAACCGCCTGCATCGCCGGCGAGGTGCCGCGTCTGCTGTTTCGCCACGATGTCGAGGGGGCCGAGCGGGCGGTTGATGACTTTTTGAAGATTTTCGGCCCGGAACGATTCTTTCTGGAGATTCAGCAGCACGACAACAATCAGGAATACGCCCACGTCATGCCGATGATGATCGACTTGGCGCAGCGCAAGGGCGTAGGACTTGCTGCAACCAACGATGTGCATTTTCTCAACGCCGACGACTATGAGGCACACGATGCGCTCTGTTGCATCAGCACCGGCAAAAAAGTCTCTGACACCAACCGCAACGTCTATCCCCGCAGCGTGTATCTGAAAAGCCCCGCCGAGATGCGGGCGCTGTTTGCCGACGTGCCCGAGGCGTGCGACAACACGCTGGCGATTGCCGAGCGATGCAATGTGGAGCTGGACCTGACCAGCCGCCACGCGCCGGTCTATACGCCCGCCAACGGGCAGACAGCCGAGGACTATCTGCGCGAGCTGGTGTATGCCGGGGCGAAACGGCTGTACGGCAAGGTCACCGACGCCATCAGCGAACGCATCGAACGCGAGATGGCCGTCATCTGCGGCAAGGGATTTGCCAGCTACTTCCTCATCGTCTGGGACGTGTGCAACTATGCCCGCGAAAACAACATCCCCGTCGGCGCCAGGGGCAGCGCCGTCGGCACGGTCGTGGGCTATTGCCTGGGCATCTGCGACGTTGATCCGATCCATTACGACCTGCTGTTTGAGCGGTTTATGGATCCGGAGCGAAACGAGATGCCTGATATCGACGTGGACATCTGTCAGGACGGGCGGCCGCGGACGCTGGAATATGTGCGGAAAAAATACGGGCATATCGCCCAGATCATCACGTTCGGGACGATGAAGGCCAAGGCCGTGATCCGCGACGTATGCCGTGTGCTGGATGTGCCGCTGGCCGAGGCCGACCGGCTGGCCAAGCTGGTGCCCAACGAATTGAAAATGACGCTGGACAAGGCCCTTGAGGTCGAGCCGGATCTGCGCAAGGGGTATGAGGACAACGAGCAGACGCGGCGGGTCATCGACATCGGGCGGCGGCTGGAAGGGCTGGCGCGGCATGCGTCGGTGCACGCCTGCGGCGTTGTGATCGCCGATGCGCCGCTGACGAATTTCCTGCCGGTCTATAAGCAAAGCGGCTCGGACGATTTGATTACGCAGTTCGAAGGCCCGACGGTCGAGAAAGTCGGCCTGCTGAAGATGGACTTTTTGGGACTTAAGACGCTCAGTATCATTCAGCGGGCGGTGGATTTGATCAAAGACCTGCACGGCAAGACGATTGACATCGAAAAGATCGACATCACCGACCAGAAGGTCTTTCGCGAGATCTTCGGGGCCGGCCGCACCAAGGGCGTGTTCCAGTTTGAATCCGGCGGGATGCAGGATTTGCTGATGAAGCTGCGTCCCGACCGGCTGGAAGACCTCATCGCCGCCAACGCCCTGTACCGCCCCGGCCCGATGGCGCTGATTCCGGACTATATCGACCGCAAGCACGGGGCCAAGTGGGACGTGCCGCACCCGATTATGCGCGAGGTGCTGGAGGAGACCTTCGGCATCATGGTCTATCAGGAGCAGGTAATGCGGATCTGCAACCGGCTGGGCGAGATTCCGCTGCGCGAAGCGTACGGACTGATCAAAGCCATCGGCAAAAAGAAGCTGGCGATCATCGCCGCCGAAAAGAAGCGGTTTGTTCAGGGCTGCGTCGACAAAGGCCTAAAGGAAAGTCAGGCCGAGGAAATCTTTGACCTGATCGAAAAGTTCGCCGGCTACGGCTTCAACAAAAGCCACGCCACGCGCTACTCCTTCGTCGCCTATCAGACCGCTTGGCTGAAGGCCTATTACCCGGTGGAGTATATGGCGGCGCTCTTGACGTATGAAATGGGCACGACGGACAAGGTGGTCGAGTACATCGGCGAGTGCCGCGAGATGGGCATCGAGGTCTTGCCGCCGGACGTCAACGAAAGCTTTGTCGATTTTACGGTCATCTATGACCAGGAACACGGCCACAACGACAGCCCCGGCGTGATTCGCTTCGGACTGGCGGCGGTCAAGGGCGTCGGCGAAAAGGCCGTCCAGCAGATCATCAAGTCGCGGGAAAAAATCGGCACGTTCAAGAGCCTGTTTCATTTTTGCGAATCGGTGGACTTGCGCGCGGTCAACAAGACGGCGCTGGAGGCGATGATCAAGGCCGGTGCGTTTGACAACCTCGGCGGCAGCCGGGCACAGATGATGGCTGGGCTGGAAAAAGCGACACAGTCGGGGGCGTCGGTGCAGGCCGACGCGCAGATGGGGCAGATGAACTTTTTCGGCGCCGGC
This sequence comes from Phycisphaerae bacterium, assembly GCA_012729675.1. Classification (GTDB taxonomy): domain Bacteria; phylum Planctomycetota; class Phycisphaerae; order Sedimentisphaerales; family Anaerohalosphaeraceae; genus T3Sed10-213. Next base: position 65,249 of record JAAYCR010000050.1, read on the forward strand.
GGCTTCGGCGAGGTGGAGACGGCCGCTCAAAGCCTGCCCGATGTGCCCGCCTGGCCGGAGATGCAGATGCTCACCTACGAAAAAGAGGTGCTCGGCTTTTATGTCACGAGCAATCCGCTCAGCCGCTACGCCGCCGTCATCGACGCGTATTCAAGCCTTCATACCAACCAGTTGTCGGCTAAACACGAAGGACGCGAGGTCGTCCTCGGCGGGATGATCAAAAAGATTCGCAACATCGTCACCAAGAACGGCCGCAACGCCGGGGCCAAGATGGCCGTCTTTGAGATGGAAGACTTGCAGGGCAAATGCGAGGTGGTGCTGTTCCCCAAGACGCTCGAACAATTCGGACACCTGATGGAAATCGACAAGGTCATCTTTGTACGCGGCAAGGTGGACTGCAAGCGCGAAACCCCCAACCTGCTGTGCGAAGAACTGTATGCGATTGAGGACGTTACCGACAAACTGGCGGCGCGGGTATGGATACGGCTGGCGGGGCTGGACATCACCGAAGAGAAGATTCACAAACTCGCGGCCCTGTGCCGCAGCCATCGCGGCAAAAGTCCCGTCCAACTCAGCGTCCAGACCACCGGCGGCTGGCGCATTGCCGCCGTCGCCGACAAAACCTTCAACGTCCGGGCCGATCTGGATTTCTGCCGCAAGATCGAAGCCGTCGTCGGCCGCGGAAACGTCGAATTGATGCGAAACTAACGATTGTTGCGTTCGGCGCACGGTATAACCCTCCGCACGAGGGTTATCTTCTCCGGCCTTCAATGACCGTTACATCTCCCGGAGACGTTCGAGGGTGTTGAAGAGCATTTTCCAGCTATCGGCATCCTGCAGGGCGGGGACTTTCAGGTCGCCGGATTGTTGAATCGGAATGCGTAACTTACCGAGAATGGGCGCCTCTGAGACAATCGCCACCGTCGCGTCGTAGGGGATCATGGAGCCGGGCCGCACCTCTTTAAGAGACGCAAACGCATTCACGACCTCCATATAGCTCAGCGTGACCGGCAGCGTCACGGTCTGTTTTTGGCGCGCCGGAACCGTCGTCTGAATGTCTGCGATCCCGCTAAACAACGGATTATTGCCGGACTTGAGCGTGTAGTCCAGATTCAGCAGCGGCAGCCCCACGCTATAAGGGTTATCCACCTCCACATCGAACAACAGCGTGGCCGCCTGGAGATCGATGTCGCCGAATGACACGGCCTTCAGGGCCAGCTCCGGCCGGGCTGTTGTCAGATCACCCAGCATAGAACACCCCGAAACACCCAATGTACATAATACCAATGGAATTGCGATCAATTTTGCCATTAATACCACCTTTCTTGTGTGAGATGTCGTTATTAATAGTATGGACGTGTCTCTGAAAAAATGCAATACATTATTTGTACACCGTCCAAATTATCTGCCACCCGTAAACTGATGCCGGGCTCTCTCTTGACATTTATCCCTTTCTGCATCACTATAATGGGGAAAAATGATCGCTTGTTGTGGAGAACAAGATGAATTTTAACATCAATGAGTTTCTTGAAGACGCCGGCCAGTGGGTGATGACCAGCGGCCTGCGCATCTTCGTGGTCTTACTGGTGACGCTGGTTTTGATCAAGGTGTCCCGTCTGTTTCTGGATCACGCCTTTTCACATCTGGAACGATGCCAAAACGGCAAAATCAAGATCTATGCCCAGACGCTCAAGCCGCTGCTGTATCGAATCCTTAAGGTTGTGCTGCTGATCGCGGCGGTCATTTTGATCCTGCCGGCGATTGGGGTCGATCTTTACGCGCTGCTGGAAACGCCGGTGGGCGTCTGGTTTATCACCAGCGGGCTGAAAATCCTGCTGGTGCTGGCAGTCACGATGATTGTGCTGAAGACCATTTCAGTGCTGCTGGATTATGGATTTGCCAAGCTTGAAAGACGGCAGGACGGCGAGATGAAAAAACGCGCTGATACGCTCAAGGCCGTCATCCGCAACATCGCCAATGTGGCGCTGATTGCCGTTGCGATCATCATGATTCTAGGCAATCTGGGCGTGGATATCGGGCCGATATTGGCCACCGCCGGCGTACTGGGTATTGCGGTCGGCTTCGGCGCTCAACAGTTGGTGCGCGATATGATCAACGGCTTTTTTATCCTGCTGGACGACCAGATTCGCGTCGGCGACGTGGTGGATATCGCCGGCAAGGGCGGGCTGGTCGAAAACGTCAACCTGCGGATGACCACGCTGCGCGATGCAGCGGGCAATGTGCATTACGTCCGCAACGGTGAAATCACTGTCGTTACGAACAAGACCAAGGAATATTCGCGCTATGTCTTTGAGATCGGCGTCGCCTACCGAGAAAATGTCGATGAGGTTATTGAGGTACTCAAGCAGATCGACGAAGAGCTGCGGCAAGACCCCGCCTTTGGCCCGGACATTCTCGAACCGCTGGAGATTCAGGGGCTGGATCGTTTTGCCGATTCGGCGGTGATTATCCGCGCCCGCAACAAGACCAAGCCGATTCGCCAGTGGGCTGTCGGCCGCGAGTTCAACCGCCGGATGAAAAAGAAATTCGACGAATTGGGCATCGAAATCCCCTTCCCGCACGTGAAGCTTTATATGGGCCAGGACAAAGACGGCTCGTCGGCCCCGATGAATGTCAATATGTTGAACAAAGGTGATATTGCCAAACCCTAAAAGCGACCTGTAGAGTCCCTATATAATGATGCTTTTTCACAAGTACAAGAAACTTCTTTTATTGTGTGTGCTCTCTGCTGCGGTCACACAAAATGCCACGTTTGCACCTCTGAAATGGGAGACCGCGGCAAATTCCTGTGAACCCGTCACCCTCTATGCATTGCCGGGTTATGGCCACTTGTTTCATTCGTTGCCAATCTCAAACCGAGAAGCGAAATCAACGGACCCCGTCTATTCAAACGGGAAACTTTGCTGCGTCAGGCATTTTTATTGCATCTTAAAAACGAGTTCAGATAATATTTTGTTCAGCGCCAATGTAATCGACTGGAGGATGGGTTACGAGTTCTCCACACTTCATTCTCTTGGCTGCCTGCTGATCATTTGATTCACTTCGGGCAGAGTCCCGTGTCAAAACGCGGAGACTCTTTTAACAACGCAATGCAGGCAACTATTCTTACACATAACCTCTATGCCAGGAGTTCTTATGTCGAACGAAAATACTACTCAAAACACGATCACCTACATTCAAAAACTACTCGCGTCCAACGAAATTGAAAAAGCGTTACACTATATTGACAGGAAAGGAGATCGTACCCCTGAATGGCGCAATGCTTTGGGCGTGTGCCTGATGCGACTGGGAGAAACCGAAAAAGCGGTCAATATATTGCGTGAATTGGTTTTTCAACACTATTTGTCCATTCCAAGAGGTACGCCGCCGTTGTATCAGGCCAATTATGCAACGGCACTGCTGATGAAACGTTATAATCAAATGGCAATTGAAATAATCAAGACGTTGCCCCCCTCAGACCATCCCTATATTGCTCAGCTTCATGATGCAGTCGCTCAATGGCAAAAGAATCTGCCGCTGCTGAGAAGATTCTTATCCAAACTTGGACTAAACCCAAACACCAGAATTGTATTGAATTTTCCGCCAGGTCAAATATAAAGATCAATACGGTTACACAAGCTTAATGTTCAACAATAGTTAAGTTGAAATGAGCACGAAAATGTATAGTCTTTATATGAATATTCCAGAACAAATGGCGATATGAAGCAACACAACAACCCCAATCGATACCTTGAGTTGATGCGCTGTATGCAGTGCGCCGGTATGCTGCGCGCGGCCGTAAACGGGAGGAGCGTATGTTGATTCCGGCCTTTACGGCGTACAATCCCTACATCTTTCTCGGGATCTCTCTGCTGCTGCTGATCAGCGTTCTTGCCAGCAAGGCCTCCGAATGGATGGGAGTGCCGGCGCTGCTGATCTTTTTAGTCATCGGAATGCTGTCCGGTTCGGAAGGCCCGATCGGTATTTGGTTTGACAACATCCCCCTGGCCCAGATGGTAGGAACACTGGCATTGGCGTATATCCTCTTTTCGGGCGGACTGGATACGGATTGGAAGGTCGTCAAGCCGGTTTTACGGCCGGCCGGATTATTGGCAACCGTCGGCGTCTTGCTGACGGCCGTGCTGGTTGCGGTTTTTGCCGTGGTTTTTCTGGGGTTTTCGTGGCTGGAAGGCTTGCTTTTAGGGTCGGTGATGTCCTCGACTGATGCGGCGGCGGTCTTTTCCATCCTGCGGTCGCGCAGTATCCGTTTAAAGGGGCGTCTCCAACCGTTGCTGGAATTGGAGTCCGGCAGCAATGACCCGATGGCTGTCTTTTTGACCGTTACGATGATTCAGTTGCTTCAAGCCCCGACATTGTCGTGGTGGGTTGCAATCCCACGCTTTGTCTGGCAGATGGCAATGGGCTCGGTGATGGGGATTGTGTTCGGTAAGCTAATCATCCACCTGATCAATAAAACACGTCTGGGGTATGAAGGGCTGTATCCTGTAATGACGCTGGCACTGGTATTGTTCACCTACGGCGTTACCGATGTGATCGGCGGCAACGGATTTCTGGCGGTCTATTTGGCGGGGATGTACCTTGGCAATAAGAGTTTTCTGCACAAGCGAAGTCTCATGCGATTTCATAATGGCATTGCCTGGCTGATGCAGATCGCCGTGTTTTTAACGCTGGGTCTGCTGGTTTTTCCATCCCATCTGGTCCCGGTATTCGGTTCGGGTCTGCTGCTGGCCGGCTTTTTGATGTTTGTTGGACGGCCTGTCGCAGTCATGCTGTGTCTCTGTCGCAGCGGCTTTTCATTCCGTGAAAAACTACTCATCTCGTGGGTGGGACTGCGCGGTGCGGTGCCGATCGTGCTTGCAATGTTTCCGCTCATGGCAGACGTCGCTCACGCCGAACAAATTTTTAATATGGTCTTTTTCGTCGTGATTGCCTCGGTTCTGCTGCAAGGCAAACTACTGCCTCAAATTGCCGAGCGGCTCAAACTAAACGAAACCTATAGTCAACGATCCCGGCCGCCGCTTGAATTTGATCACACCCAACCGGGGATCAAGGCGGATATGGTTGATATTGCGGTGTTGCCGTCTTCCGACGTCGTTGGAAAACGTCTGCTCGAATTACAGCTTCCTTACGGCGTCCTGATTACGCTCATACAGAAAGAAAACGGCGAGTTTTTCATTCCCGACGGCGGAACCATTCTACAGGCCAACGACCATGTACTGGTATTGGGCGAAGCGCAAAGTTTGGACGAGGTCGAGCGGCGATTTTCGACAGATAAACCAACACCGTCCAACGCGGGCCAAGTCAACGGCACAACACCGCCCGCATCGTAACAAGGCAAAGGACAAAAGGCAAACGTGTGGAACCGGCTGCGCCGGGCTGATTTTGATACAAAACTGTCAATAGAAAATGCAAGAGGTCTTTTATGCCGATTTTTGAGTACGAATGCCCGTCCTGCGGGTTTGTCAATGAAGCGCTGGTCAACAACGCCGACGCCAAAGCCCCGGCCTGCCCCCAGTGCGGCCACAAAAAGACCCGCAAAAAGGTCTCCGGCTTCTCGGCCGTGGTCAAATCCGCTCCGACCGCCCCGACAAAATGCCAGACCTGTCCCAGCGCCGGCGGCTGCGCCGGCTTTCAGGGCTGATCCCCTCTCTTTTTTTGTGTTTGACAAAAAAGGATACCCGCAAGGAGCGAGAAGGATGTTCTGGCAATCATTGACCATAATCTGTTGATTTTTTCGCCGTGTGCGGGTATGATTCTCTCAAACGATTCGACCATTCAAGAATAAGGGAACGAACATGCGAAAACCGCTTGTGATTGAGCTGAACGACGAACATAACTACCAGCGGCTGATACCGGGCGCTCCGGCAAGCTGCGGGATGAAGTCCGGCCGGGTATGGCTGGCCCCCGGCGCCGACTGCGGGCAGCACTCCACCGAAGGCAACGAAGAGCAGCTTGTCTTTCTGGCCGGCAGCGGAACCGCCCACGTCGGCGACGACAAACTGGCCGTCGGGGCCGGCAAAATCTGCTATATCCCCCCGCATACCCCGCACAACATTTATAACACCGGCACAGAGCCGCTGGTCTATATCTTCTGCGTCGCCCCGGCCAAAACCGACGGTTAAGGAATCGGATCAGTTCCGTTCCACAAGGTACCACATCGTCCCGGCGTCAATCGTCAGCGGAATACGGCCGCCCGTTACGACCATCGTCTGACGGACCGACCCATCCGGATTGAGCGGCTTGCAGACCACGCCGGGGCCGCCAAAGGGTGAGTCGGCGGCAAACTGAATGACGCCCTCGACCGTCTCGATCTGCACCGGGGCGTTACCCCAGTTGCGCCCCACCGTGCTGCGGTCATCCGAAAACTGCATCCCGGTGTTCTCGCAGCGGCCGCACGCGGTGATCAGCATCCTGCGGCATTCGGTTCCCAACGGCTTGCCGTCCAGCGAAACCACTGTAACGGCCGCAAACGCAGGCGAACCGATCCGAACCGTGAACCCATCGGTCAGCGACGAAAAGCGTTCGGTATGCCCCGTCATGACCCGACAGAGGTCGCTGCCGGCCGCATACAGCCCTTTTCCCCCGACCACATCCCACTGCAAATACCCGTTTGCCGCGACCTGTTCCCCCATACGCATCATCTGCTGTCTTACCGTCGTGCCTATTGCCGCAAGCATATTTCTGCCGTGTTTCAAATGCAGCCCGGCCGCCTTGTCTGCCGACTCAACATTCAGACCGGCCATAGACGGCTTATGCGGCGGCAAGACGCCGTCACGGAAGACACTCGCCCCGGCGGGCATAAAGCCCCACTTGGACGGGTTCGTGTCAATGTCAAAATAGCTGTTCAGATACTGCCGATCCCACGCATTGTTGGTGTGCGAATAGGTATAGAGCCACACGCCGTCCCAATCCTGCATGGCCGCAAACGCGGCGATCATCGGCACACACTCGGCCTGACTGTCCAGCGGGGCCGGGTGGTTGTACTCGGTCACCGTAAACGGCTTGCCCGCCAGCCGCTCGGCGGCCATCTCAAACAGCGTTCCCTGTTCGGGATAATCGCTCATCGCCTTCTGCTCAATAACCCAATCGCCCGGATCCCACGACCGCCGCGGAAATCGCGGATGCTGCCAATAGGCGTGGCTATCGATAAAATCCATCCCGCTTTGCCCGTACAGCCCCAGTGGCCCGAACACAACCGTACCGGTCACCATCCCCTTGTACCCCAAGTCATTCTTGATGTACCCCCGCATCCCGTCAAAGAACGCCTTTTCCGTCTCCGCCAAAAATACCATCCGGTCAATGGCGCGGGCAGGCGACTCCACCCCGGCAAAGACCTTGATCGTTCCCGCCTCCAGCGATTCGCCCTCCTCCAACGCATACGCCACGCCCGGCCGCAGACTGATCAACCGCAGGGCAAACGGCGTTTCACTGCCGCCGAACGCAATCGAGACGCGGGCATTGTCGTCGGTTGCCGAGGCGGTAAACGTCAGCGTCAGCGTTTGCCACTGTTCCGTCAGGGTAACCGGCTTCCACAACCCCAGGTTATCCCACGGTTCGTGCGCCTGCCCAACCGCGACATTGACGACGCAGGCCTCGCGCGCGGCCGCCTCAAGCTGAATCGTATAGACCCGCCCGGCCTCCACACGCAGCGTCCGCTGGTTGAATTGCAAGTGCCAGTCCGTGCCGGAGATCTGCTGCGGCCGGATCGCCAAGGCCCGTTTCCCGTTGAAGTCCTCCTTTTGGAGTGTCGCCCGACAACCCGAATGCTGCTCCAGCACCCACTCCGCCGGTGCCGCTCGGCCCGCCGCAAACGCCGCAAAATCGGCATTCTTGAGCATCTGCTCGCCCAGCGGCGTCGAATCCTTTGTCCACGCCTGGACCAGCTTGTCCGCGGTGTCGTATCGCTCGTTGAGCCATGCGTTATACTGGCCTCTCAATGCCTCCGCATACACCCCCGGCAGCGTCGGCAGCACGCGCTCTGCACTCCACATAAACAGGCTGTTTTCGTTGGTGATCTCCGCAATCGCGACCGCATAATCCTCCGCATACTTCATCCCGCGATAGGGATTGGTCCGCGTCAGCAGCGCGCGGGCGTACCGTTTCTGTGCATCAATCAGAGCGGGCATAAAGATCGATACCATCTTGTCATAGCTTTCCTCCGCCTGCGGCAGCCCCAGACCCTGGCTGTGTACCCGCCCGACATGCAGATTCAGATTGGAATAAATCCCCCGCTTGGCCAGCTGGTCAACAAAATAATCCAGCCGATCCAGCGCCTCCGGATGCAATGTCTCACCGTCGCCCGCCCAAATACCCCGCGGCCAAGCGGCGGTGTCCATGTGGTGAAATCGCACCGAATTGACGCCGAACTCCGCCATCCGCCGGGCCAGCTTGGCCGCATCCTCGTGCGTCGGAAAACACGCCTCAAAGGACAGGTTCACCCCCCACAGCCGCACCCGCCGACCGTCGGCCGTGTAAAAATGCTCCCGCGCCGTTAACCGATCCGCCGCAGTCAGCGGCGTGAAGGTTCGCAGCAGCGGCGACGAAGCCGCCATCTCCAGCGGAATCGCAAACGGTGACATCTCTGCCGCACACACAGCCGCCAATTGCACCAGCCAAATAAGGACAAACACTAATTGCTTCATTGCCTTTGCCCTTTCCGTAAAAGGATTTTGCATCGATTATAGCGGATGCAAATGAATCGCTCCAGAAAATGTTCTCACGCACAAAGTGTTCGAAAATGAAACTCCTTGTTGCCTTGCTGCTGAATTTGGGATACCCTTATCGGGAAGATGTTGCTTTCAGAAAAAGAAAGTGTTCACAGAAAAAATCTGGGAGACATCGACATATGATAACAAATCAAAAGTCTGTTTGTTTTCATTTGTGTGGCACTGTGTATGGCCTGAGCACTGGCTCAGGATTGGCCTCAGCGGCTCGGAACGAATCGGAACGGACAGGCCCTGCCAACTGGCCGGAAAAGTAAACACAGGCACCGAAAAAGGGTATTGCGATACCCGATGGCCGCAAACCAGTTGACGTGCCGCTGAATCCTGCGCTGGCGATTGGACATCGGTTTGGCGAATTGATTGAACAGAACACAGAACGTAAATTGAAATCCGCTGTCGATCAGGTACACTGGACGTATGAATAGAACATTCAAACTGGTTGCGTTTGTATTTGCCTTGGCGATACTCGGGATAATCATCGTTGCACCCACACAGAAGTCAAACCAAGGCGACCCTGCAATTATGGACCATGAATGCTATGTTTGGCAGCGTGTATGGGACGATGAGCTTCGAACATCACTTCTGGAGGCGGTCGGACAAATGCAGGCTTATACAGTACTTGCAGCAGAAATCGATGTTCGCCCCGGCCGCCAGCGGCGGCAAACGATGCCTGTCGATTACGCGTTTCTGTCAAGTCTTCAGGCGCCGGCGGGGTTGGCAATCCGTGTCAATCCCTATTCGGGACCCTTTGATCAGGACTCTGAGGCGACGACATATCTTATCAAGACGATTCAGGGCGTTCTGGCCAGTGCCACAGCAAATCATTTCACTCCGTCAGAGATTCAGATTGATTTCGATTGTGCCGAATCCAAACTGGCTGGTTACTGTGCCTGGATGCAGCAGTTAAAGTACGCATTTCCGGAATACCCCATTACCCTCACAGTCCTGCCCTCATGGCTAAAGCACCGCCAGTTCAAACAACTCGTCCGCCAGTGTGACGGATTCGTCTTGCAGGTGCATTCATTGGAAAAACCGACAAGTTATGATGAAAACGTTGCCCTGTGCGATCCGAAGCGGGCTTTGGCGTGGATTCGGCAGGCCGAGCGTTTCAACGTGCCGTTTCGGGTCGCCTTGCCAACCTATGGATACCGTGTAGCGTATAGTGAACAAGGGCAATTCATCGGCCTCTCCGCCGAAGGGCCGTTGCCGGATTGGCCTGATAAGACGCGGATAAAAACAGCCATCTCGGACCCGAAAAAAATGGCGGCATTGATTCAAGAAATCCGGTCTGTTTCTCCGAAACATCTAACTGGAGTCATTTGGTTTCGCCTGCCGGTTCCGTCGGATCAATTGAACTGGCAGTGGCATACACTCCGGTGCGTCATTCAGGATCAGACGCTCACTGAGAGCATTGATGCCGTCTGCGAATGGCCCGAGACGAATCTTGCCGAGATATATTTGGTTAATTCCGGAGATGTCGACATGTCAGGGCGAATTTCGGTATCCTTGGCGTTTGACGGCTCTTGTCTGGTGGGGGATGGACTGAAAGGCTATGCTGTAATAGAAGACAAGGACGGAAGTTTATGGATTCGTCCGGAAAATATCGGTGCCGGATGGCGCATCCGTTCTCAGGAAAAAATCAAAATTGCGTGGTGTCGATTTAACCAACAGACAAAGGTAAATTCCTATGTGCAAGTGGAACGTCAGTAGTCTTGTATGCATCCTGTTGTCGGGCGTTTTTTCATCGCTTATCGCCTGTGGTCCGTATTTCCCCAGCAGTTATCTGGCAGCGGGGGATAATACGCTGCTGCAGGCCCCGGGCTTTAGTTTATTTGACGAGATCAATAGGATTCCGTTTGACAAGCCGACAGAATTTCAGGCGGTGCAATACGGGAACCCTCGACAGCAGTCCATCCAGGTGGACTGTCAAGAGTTGCGGCTGGCCCTTGCGCTTCAGGGATATGCTCCTGAAGCCGTCGAAAGTGTGGTTCAGGAATACCAGCGCCTTCGCGCGGCCATTGAACAGCACTCGGAGAACGCCCGTGATCTGCCTGATAATGCCACGCAGCAGCCGGAGTTTTCCGTCGGGCAGCTCCCCGAACAGCTCCCTCAAGAGTTTAAGCTGTACCTCGAAGGGGTGATGTATTACCGTTCATCGCAGCCCGACATGGCAGTTCAGGCGTGGACGAAGCTGCTGGCGCTTCCCCCGACCCAAAGACAGTTTCGCTCCACGTGGGCGGCCTATATGCTGGGCAATGTGTTCAAAGACGATCTTGACGATGCGTGCGGCTGGTACCAATTCGTCCGTCAACTGGCCCGGGAGGGATTCCGGGACAGCATCGGCTTGGCGGCCGCCAGTTACGGGCAGGAAGCCGCATGCTATCTGCAGGAAGGGTCTTATGACGAGGCGATTGAGTTATATATGTACCAAAGACAAACCGGCGACCGGTCTGCGATGCCCTCACTGAAACTGGTCGCATCGGCCATTTTCACACAGTGCAGTCAGGAGACCCTGGTTTCGCTCGTCCGGACCCCTTTGACGCGACAGACGCTGATCGCCTTCACGTTGGCCTATCGTTTTTCAGGCTATTCGAAAGCGGACGATCTTCCCCCGCATCGTTTGTTGAGAGCGATTGAAGCTGCCGGTCTTGAGGCGGTGGAAAACGCCGACCGGCTGGCAATGATTGCCTATGCGGCGGGGGACTTTGACCGCGCTCAGCGATGGCTGGCTGCCGCCGAACCCGATTCTCCCCTCATCCGTCATGTGCGTGCCAAGCTGCTGCTCAGAGCGGGCCGACTCGATGAAGCCGCCGCTGATTTGGCGTTTATTGCCCGGCAGTCGGGCCAGGCGGATACGCTCACGTTGTATGTCAAAGAAAACCAAGTGGTGGATATCTACGGAATCAACTCCGAATTGGGTTCTGTATATTTTTCACAGAAATTATACACTCAGGCGGCCGATGCCCTGGTCCGGGGCGGCAACTGGATGGACGCAGCCTACATCCTGGAGCGGGTGCTGACCCCCGAGGAACTTCAGGCGTATGTGGATACCCACTGGCCCGCCTCCGTTTCGATAGAACCTGTCAATGACAATCCTTATGCAAGAAAGCCCCTCTCTGCGGTTCGTCATCTGCTGGCACGGCGACTGACTCGGCTGGGGAGAGTTGACGCGGCAAAACCCTATTATCCGCAAGAACTGCAAGACATTTTCGCAGACTATGTCTCAGGCCTTACGATAGGTGATGATCAGTCACAACCAAACCGCCGCAGGGCCGATGCCCTCTGGCAATCCGCCTGGCTGATGCGTCATCACGGTATGGAATTGATTGGATTTGAATTGGACCCGGATTGGGCAATCTACGGGGGGAATTTTCACCTGGGGGATTTTCTTGAAAACCGCATGCAGCGTACAGAAGACAATACTCTCAATGTTATCGATGTCGATGAAATAGACAGGGCCTTGCGGGAACCGGCAATACCGGACAAACGATTTCATTACCGATATATTGCTTCGGAGCTTGCCCGGCAGGCCGTCGAACTGATGCCCGATGAGGATCCGGAAACCGCCCGCAGGTTATGTCTGGCGGGCATCTGGCATAAAGATCGGGATATAGACTATGCCGACTGGTTTTATAAATCGCTGGTTCGGCGGTGCCGAACGACCGCGTTGGGCGATGAAGCGGACAGGATTCGCTGGTTCCCAAAAATTGCGGACACTTTAATGCCCCCTCACCAGTAAAAGAGCTTTAGGGCATTGTTCCGATGGAGAACAACGTCCGGAAGAAACGATTTTGAGGCCGCACGATGACACGGTGACTTTTTAGGCGATTCGAGTACTTTATGTCTTTCTCTCCGGTTGATCATCGGTGACGGCATCGGTGGCGGGGTCGGGGCGGACGCGGCCGGCGTCTTCGCGGTCGGCAATAGTGCGGGTCTTGATTTGCATATCCAGCTGCCATAGGTATTTTTGGGTGCGGAAGCAGACAAAGACCAGCAGGACAACGGCAACGGCCAGAATCCACAGCAGCAGGGGGTCGATCCAGCCCGTGCCGAACACAATCAGCGCCGTATTGAGCGCGATAAACCACAGCCGCATCTCCGTCGGGCCGGTCGCCAGGTAGGTGATCTTGAACTCGCCGGTGGCGCCAAAGCCCAGAAACGAGGCGATCATAAACCCGCCGAACACGGGAATCAGCAGGAAAATCAGCTCGCGGCTGGTCTGGGTCTGGGCCAGAAACGCATAGCCGATCAGAATCGCACACAAAAACACATAATCCAGCAAGTGATCCATATAGAAGCCCCACTTGATCAGCCCGGTGTTCTTGTAGCGGCCGATGGCGCCGTCGAAGGCGTCGGTAAACCATTGAAGGAAAATCATCAGACTGCTGAGCCAGAGCCAGTGGAGATTGCCGGACTTGCCTGCCAGATAGCCGAAGGCGACCAGCCCGACGCACCAGGGAACGGTCAGCAATGTCAGATGCCACGTCTCGACCCACGCCGGAAAATGCGGCGTCAGCCATTGAATGAACCGCTTTTCATACGGCGCCAACAACGTCCGCATCGCCGCCTTGCCCGCACACCCCGCTGTTTGTTCAGCCATAGCTCACCTCGTCTTGTCAATTAAATTGTGCCCCGCGCGGGGCATCCTTTTCGGTTTTGGGGTCATGTGAAAACCGTTTATTGGTTTGTTTTGGGTTCGTTTTTTTACAGTCAACAGTTACCAGTTATCAGTAAACAGTTCTGAAATAAGACTTTACGATTTATAGGCTCCGAAAAATTGGGTTTGTTTGTTCAAATTCATGTTTAACCGCCGAGGAGACAGAGGGCATTGGGGGTAGAGATAGTTTTGAGTTGGGGTGGGGACAGAAGACAGACGTCAGCACACAGAACTCAGAATGTCGAAAACTTTGTGTCATATTTTCCTTCTTCCTTCGGCCTCGCGGGCAAACTCATGGGCAGGATGCCCATGCTGCGGGGCACCGGCAAGATGGCCGGGCCACGACGGGAATTATAGCGTAAAGTTAGGTGAATGGCAAATAAAAATAGTTCATAGTTCTTAGTTCTTAGTTCGTAGTTCGTAGTTGCCAATCCCAAATATAGTCTATTGTCCTGCCTTCCCCCCGCGACACCCATTGAAATTGACTATTGACTATTGATTATTTGCACCCTCGCAGAGGCCACCCGTCGTCGTTGCCATTTCAGCCATTATGGTTCACCAAATCCAATACGACAAATACACGATATCTTTCGTTTTAAACCTGCGGTCGATATAAAATGTGACATGTCCGCGACCGACCTCATCGATATGACCGGCATACATTTGCTCTGCCTGTTTCGGCTTACCCCCAAGCCAGGAAGCCAACGGGGCCGTACCCAAATTATTGGAAGCCCAAACGCCGGTCTTCTGCCTGTCAAGCAGACAATCAAACGTTTGTTCTTTGCTCAATATCACCATGGCATAAAAGATGGATTCGGACCCGATAAATCGTGGTTCTTCATAAAAATACACAAGCGGCGCAGTGACCGGAATGGGCAGATTCAGCTCAGTATTGGCCATAGAAAATCGTGTTACTGCTCCGCACCAGGACAGAAGGGCATAACCAAACACCAGCAACAGACTGCAAAGAGAAAACCTATAAATCAGCTTGTGACGCTGTCTTGCTTTCAGGACATAGGTCCCGTAGAGCAGGCCGATCAGGCCGCCCAAGATCAATGCCCCGTTCAGATAGGCCGAATACCCGAATAGCTGTCCGTCCAACAGAATCAAAGACCCCCGGATTCGATCTGCAAAACCGCCTTCGGAAATAGAAAAGTAAAACAGATAAAGCGTCAAAACGACCAACATCGGCAGGCAGATTATAATCAAACCGCCCATTCGCTTTATTTCGGACACAATTCTTATTTTCCACACACAACTCGCCTTTCAACAGGTGCGCTCCAACCCATCCCGCAGGATAGACCGTGCCCACCGATTCACATTGCTGTTCATAACATATTATATTTTCTGTCGAGTTCGTAGGGTGGGCTATTCCCACGCGGGGGCGTCGCCGCTGCATTTGACAGCGTGGGCACGGCCTACCCTGCCGGTTTCATACTTAATCTCTCTCAACTTCTTTCATGCTTTCAATTTCTCTTAATGCCATCGCTGCCTCTATGCTCTTATTGACTTCTAATGCTTGTATCGCCTTTCTTCGAAGTTCACTGTCGCTGCCTGCATCAAGAATGATGACTTTCAGAGCGGAGACGCTCTCTTTGGTACCAAACTCACCCAGGGCATAGAGGATGTCCGTTCTTTCTCCCATTAAGCGTTCCTCGGCGAGCAACGTTAAAAGATGTGCTTCAATGTCAGGAATTTGAGACCCTGCACTTAACCACCTTTTCATCGAAGGATAGGGAGGTAAATTCTTCGAGTTTATCTTATCCAGGTTGAAAGGCGCCCGATGGAGCCAATCGAGAAGAAATTGCTCGCGGGCTTTGACGACCTCTTTTCGCAGTGCCTGTAAGAAATCAATGCGGGATTCTCCCCAATATGGCTTTTGAATTTCAGCGTCAAGATAAGCCATGATTCTTGGATCACCAATGCTTGAGAGAGCGCCGATGATATTAATCTTATATGAATAGACGGATTCCTTCGTTTGACCGTCGATTGTGATTGAGGACGCCAGGTCAATAAGAGGTTTGACTGCAATCGGGTCTCCAATTTTTCCTAATATCCGGGCAGCGATTAGTTGTTGGCCCAAATCATAGTCATCACTTTGAACAATCTCAAGCATCGGAGAAACACTCAAATGGGTACAGACATAATACAATCCTTCGAGTATTTCCTCGTAACTTACAATTCCAGGATAGTTTTTACTGAGATCAATCAAAATCTGCTCGGCATTCTTTATATCCTTCCACTACTGTCCGGTTATTGAATTTTGATTTTCTTGTAACTTCATAATTTACAATATGTTGAACAAAAAAACAACTACAAACGATTTGAATTTGCCTGTACGATTTCGGCCATTTGATCAGAAAG
>JAAYCR010000051.1 GCA_012729675.1 Phycisphaerae bacterium
CTTTCTGATCAAATGGCCGAAATCGTACAGGCAAATTCAAATCGTTTGTAGTTGTTTTTTTGTTCAACATATTGTAAATTATGAAGTTACAAGAAAATCAAAATTCAATAACCGGACAGTAGTGGAAATTACTATCATTTTTTCTTCATGAGCTTCCTGTGCTCCATGGTTAATTATAGTACCGTCCTATTTTGCAGGAAAGTATTTTCCGACATTGAAAATCGTTTGCTCACAGGCAATATCGCTTCGCAGGCTGTCGGGAACCGGCAGGTTCTGCGATTGCAGCAACTCTATCGCCCGGTCTTTGCCGCCGAGCATCTTGACGATCATACTCGGCCCGGCCCAGTTGTAGCCGGTCGTCATCACGCGGTCAATGCCGCCGATGCCGTATTCTTCGTCCGTTACCTGTCCGATGAGCATATACGAATAAGCGATATAGGTCGCCAGAATTTCTTTGACGATTTCGGCTTCGCTTCCAACCGCGGCCAAAATCACCTCGAACGCCTGCCGATACTTGCCGATACGAATCAACCCTTTGGCCTGCTCGACAAACTGCACATGCGGCTCAAAGGCACCGACGTAGTCCAGCGTCGCCGGATCGACAAACACATTTTTCCCGCTTTCCAAGCGTTTATAAAAACCGCCCTTGTCGCGGGATTTCCGGCCCAAATGCCCGGCCTGAATCATCGCCTCCACATACGCCGGCAAGGTGATTCTGTCGTGCATCGCGTCGGAGACATTCCGCTGCAGGCTGCGAATAATGGCCGCGTGAATATCCAGCCCGACCAAATCCAGCGTCGCCAGCGGCGGCATAATCCGCCCGGTATAAGGGCCGATCAGATAATCCATCATCTCTACGCCGTGCATGACGGCCAGTTCGGTGATGCGGGCAAACAGCAGGAAGGCGATCCGGTTGCCGGCAAACCCGGCCGTGGGCTTGACCGGAATAACCGCCCGCCGCAGCCGTTTGTCGAGAAACTCGGCCATAAACGCGACGACCTCAGGATCGGTTCGGCTCTGCCCGCAGATCTCACAGGCGAGCATCTTAGCCGGCGGGTTGTAAAAGTGCGTCGAGAGAAAATGCCGGCAAAAGTCCTCGCTGCGGCCTTTGGGCAGCTCTTCCAGCACCAGGCTGGACGTCACCGAGCTGACAATCGACCCCGGACGGCGATAGCGATCGACCTGTTCGTACAGCGACCGCTTGACCGCCACATCCTCGGCCACGCATTCGAGAATCCAGTCCGCCTGGCCGCAGGCCTCTTGCAGCAGCGTGTCATAGTCGCCGCAGATGATATTATCAGCAATCACCTCCGATCGCGCCTGTGCCATCGCCTTGTCAAGCCCCTTTTGCGAGCGAGCCATACTCCGGCTGAGAAAATACACCTTCAACCCGTTTTGCGCCAGCACACCGCCGGTCAAACTGCCGACCGTCCCGCTGGCCCCCAGAACTGCAACGGTTTCAATCTTCACTGTTCAAATTCCTTAACATTCGTAATAAACAAGGTCATCGTTTTACGCGTTATTAGTTCGTAGTCAAC
Organism: Phycisphaerae bacterium; assembly: GCA_012729675.1. Lineage (GTDB taxonomy): Bacteria > Planctomycetota > Phycisphaerae > Sedimentisphaerales > Anaerohalosphaeraceae > T3Sed10-213. The sequence continues at coordinate 1,539 of JAAYCR010000051.1, forward strand.
CTCTAACCTCTATCATCTATCTTCTGACTCCTGCTATCCCCCCACTACCACGTCGGGTCGTAGGGATTTCCGCTGGTCAGCCACTGTGCCGCCATAACCGCAAAGTCGGCAATATCAACCCGGCAGTCGCCTGTCAGGTCCGCCGTCAGGGCCGGATCGCACTGAAAGACAGTGAACGCCCCGCTCATCGCGCTGGCCGACGACCCGGGCGCCGTGTCGCTGATCCGAACCCGGAAAGTCTGCGAATCGACATCCGCAATCGGCTCCCACAGATAATATTCATCAGCAAACGGAACGCTTTCAGCCCCCTGCACCGGCTGCCAACTGACGCCGCCATCCGTCGAATAGTCAATCTTCACCGTCACCGGCGCATTGCCTTCGACCAGGTACCACATGATCTCCATCGCCTTGCCCGCCAAAAACGTCTCACCCGCCGCCGGCGCATCCACCTCCAGCGTCGTTGGCGTGGGAAGCTCAGCCAGATACACGCCCGTCTGGTTGGCTGACCTTTCCCAGACAATCCTGCGGCCGGAAATGGATGGGAATCGGTCTTTAAAAGCACTGTTAACGGCAATCGCATACTCGGCGCCGCTGTCGATATCGACAGCGCGAATGTCAGAATTCGAATAACCTGTCGGTGTTTCCTGATACACGACGATAGAACCGCTAATTGCTACTCGGTTTTGATCGCCCGGCCCGCCGACAACCACGGAGACAGCATCCTCGGCAATATTGTAGCCATAGACATCCCAGCCGTCTCCGGCCTCAATCCACAGGATCCATCCGCCGCCTACCGCAGGGAAAAGCTGCGATTGGCCGCTATTGCTGACCGGGGCAGCGGGGTTGGATGTATTAAGATCCCGCCAGTAGATGCGGCTACCTTCTGCCCACACGACAATCGTTCCATCGATCGCTGAATTACCCTGATTAACGGCAGAGGCAGAAACACGTTCCGTAATACCAGTGGTCATGTCATAAACAAAAACATTGAAGACACTGCTGCCCATATCCTGTTCGTAAAGGATTAAATCGCCGCTGATCTTGGGATACCGCTGGTTGATGTTGTCCTTGTTCGGCATCCCCGGCAACGCCAACGGCTCTCGCTCCAGCAGATCGAAGGCGTAAATATCCATCTGCCCGTCCCGCTCGTCCTGCCAGACGACCACATTCCCGCTGACGGACGGATACCGCTGGTTGCCGCCGACATCGCAGATCACAACCTCGTTCGGCTCGCTCAGGATATACCCAAAAATATTGTTGTTGCTCGAGCCTTCGCGTGCGTCATGCCAAACGATCCAGTCCCCGTCAATCGCAGGCAATTGAGCGCCGCTGGCCGTACAAATCGGTACCGGCGTAATATCCGCCCGCGCCATCCCAGACACCGCCATCACCACCACTGCACCAAACACTGTCACCTGTTTCATTGTTACCTCCAAATCATTAAAAACGTTAGCGTTAAACGATGACCTTCCGACGTTTCCAATGGCAGCCCTTTTTTTGTCATCACCCCGCCCCAGGGCGCCCCATCACTTGCTCACAAAGACATGTAAGTTTACCTCATTTGACTTAAATTGTCAACCCCAATACCCTGTAAAATTCCACCCAAATAATCAATCGTCAATAATCAATTGATGCCGCCCCGACAGGGGCGAAAGAAACTCCACCCTTCGCCAACCACCTCTGAAATCTCAAATCTCGAATTCGAAATGAACCGTCTAAGCCATATCCGTCCGTATATGTCCGCGTCCGTCCACCTCGTCAGACACGTCAGGTCCATATCCACATAAATGCCGGGGCTTGTGCTCAATGAATGACGCACTCGGAACGGAACAATGGCGTCTTTGGGCGGACGCCCGTCATTGCACGGCGATGCACAGGGCCAGATACGGCACAAGGTTGAACATCAGAACGATGATTTTCATCGCACCGATGAAGCAGTAAAGGGCTGTGTTGAAAGCCTCCCGGGACAGGGGAAAGAATTTGCTGTGCATCCCGTACACCCACTCTTTGGCACAGGCACAGACCACCAACGAAAAAATCAGCAGTCCCGTATTGAAGAGAGTACACCACAGAAAAACCGTCGTGACCTCGTATATACTCATCGCCGTTTTCCTTTCAAAAAATGACTGTATCAAGCATTCTGATTAGAGCAACTCGGGACAGCCATCGTTTAATTTCCGCTTTTGCAACTTAAATAGGTGGCCGTGTCCGGTTATCCACACACCTTTTACATTTAACATTTAACCTTTAACATATTACCGCCACGAAGTTTCTTTATTCTTCACTCTTCATTCTTCATTCCAGAGCCGGAACTCGACCCACCCTTACAGGCACCCCCTGTAAGCCAACGTTAATCGATAAAGACTCTTCAATTTCAAAATCCCGTCATGGCCGCGTAAAAACCACTTCGCCGTCACGGGCATAATTGACTATCATCGAATCGCCGTCCTGCCACTCCTGCGGCGTCATCGCAACCGCCTCAATGGGCTTAAAAACCTGATAAATCGCCCCCGCCAAGATGTCAATTCGCTGCCAGTAGTCCATCCCCTCAAAGTCATCGGAAATCACGACAAGGTCGATATCGCTGTCGGGACGCTGCGTTCCGGCGGCATAAGAACCAAACAGAATGATCTTAAGCGGAGTAACACCGGCCGCTTGAACAGCATCTCGAAAATCCGAGACGATGGCTAATACTGTTGTTTTATCCATTCGAGAAATTCTCTGGTTTGATTAAGAATTTGCAACGCAATTTCCTGCGTATAAATACTTTGCACTTTTTCAATGGTTTCCGGATAGCGAGCAGCAATATTCGCTTCATTTAACCGGGCAACAAATCGACCATTTTTTTCATCCAGTTGAACAGCGATTTCTGTCAGCAAATAGATTAGATTGTGTGTCTTGGGAGGTACTTTCTGTTTCGTCTTTTGATATAGCCCCTTCAATGCTTTCTCGACCGAAAGATGACACATAAAAACAGTATAGAAAAACCGTTTTCCACTGTACATAAATGCCGCAGTATCAACATCATAATCCGCTTGCTTAAGCCATTCAAGATAGTTGGGCTTCATTCTTTACTCCCGGACAATACTCACGCCTTGACGATTTTACTGCGGCCGGTCTTGACGGCGGCACAGGCGTTGCGGGTATCGACGACCAGCTTGGCGTTCTTGACGATCCACTTGTAGTCGTAATCGGTGTGGTTGGTCGAGATGAGGATACAGTCATAACTCTTGACCTTGGCCGCCGTGAGCTTAACGCTCTTCATCTTGAGGTCATACTCGCGCATCTTATGCGTCTGCGGCAGGTACGGATCGTTGTAGTCCACCTTCGCCCCGCGTGCCTTGAGCAGTTCGATCAGTTCCAGCGACGGCGACTCGCGGACATCGTCGATATCCGGCTTGTACGCCAGCCCCAGCACCAGCACTTTGGCGCCGTTGAGGCTCTTCTTGCGGCCGTTGAGCGCCTCCATCACCTTATGAATCACATAATGCGGCATATCCGTGTTGATCTCGCCGGCCAGTTCGATAAACCGCGTCGGCATCCCGTACTGCCGCGCCTTCCACGTCAGATAAAACGGATCAATCGGAATGCAGTGCCCGCCCAGGCCGGGGCCGGGATAGAACGGCTGAAACCCGAACGGCTTGGTGCTGGCGGCACGAATGACCTCCCACACGTCAATCCCCATCCGGTCGAACACCATCTTGAGTTCGTTGACCATCGCGATATTGATGCAGCGATAGACATTCTCGACGATCTTGGCCGCCTCGGCCGCCTCCACCGACGAAACCGGCACCATCGTCTTGATCGCCAAGGCATACAGCTTGTGCGCCAGCCTGGCGCAGGTCGGGCAGATGCCGCCGACGACCTTCGGAATCGTGCGGGTCGTGAAATGCTTGTTGCCCGGATCTTCCCGCTCCGGCGAGTAGGCCAGATAAAAGTCTTTACCCGCCTTCAGCCCGGACGCCTCCAGGATCGGCTGCATCAGTTCCCGCGTCGTGCCCGGATACGTCGTGCTTTCCAGCGAGATGAGTTGCCCCTTTTGCAGGTATTTGGCAATCGTGCGGCAACTGATCTCAACATATTGCATATCCGGCTCGCGGTTGGCCGTCAGCGGCGTCGGTACACAGATCAGCACGGCATCGACCTTGCGAATCTCGGCCATATCCGCCGTCGCCCGAAACTTTTTGCTCTGGACCATCGCCCGCACCTCGGCATCCGGCACGGTCTTGAGGATGCTCTTGCCGGAATTGAGTTTTTTGACCTTCGACGCATCGATGTCAAACCCGACCACCTGCACCCCGGCCATCACAAATTCCCGCGCCAGCGGCAGCCCGACATACCCCAACCCCAGAATCCCCACCACCACGCTTTTATTGTCGATCCTCTGCTCCAGACTCATCACTTTCTTCTTCATATAGTTCTCCAAAACAGTTCGTAGTTCGTAGTTCTTAGTTCGTAGTCAAATCTCAAGCGACAAAGTCCAGTATCGTCTTGACAACATAATCTTTCATCGCGTCCGTCAGTTCCGGATAGATCGGCAAAGCCATCACTTCACGGGCGGCCTTTTCAGATTCCGGAAAACTGCCCGGCCCTTTGCCCAGACAGGCAAAGCATTCCTGCAGGTGCATCGGCACGGGATAATACACTTCGCAGCCGATGTTGTTTTGCTGCAGGTGCTTGACCAGCTCATCCCGCCGCGGCACACGAATCACATATTGGTTAAAGATGGACACGCAATCAGTGTTGATCGTCGGCGTCACCACCGGCGAGCCTTTGAATTTTTCGGTGTAATAGGCCGCGTTTTTCCGCCGCCCCTCCGACCACTTGTCCAACAGCGGCAGTTTGACCAGCAGCGCCGCCGCCTGAATCGGATCGAGCCGGAAGTTGCCGCCGATGCACTTATGATAATACTTCGGCTCCATCCCGTGATTACGCATAATAAACAGCCGATGATGCAGCGTCTCGTCGTTGGTCACGACCATCCCGCCGTCGCCGATGCCGCCCAGATTCTTGCTCGGGAAAAAGCTGAAGCATCCGCACGTGCCGATGCTCCCGGCCTTCTTGCCCTTGTACGTCGCTGAGATCGCCTGTGCAGCGTCCTCAATCACCGCCAGCGAATGCGTTTGAGCAATCGCCATAATCGCATCCATCTCGGCCACCTGCCCGAACAGATGGACCGGCATAATCACCTTGGTTTTGGCCGTCACGGCGGCTTCTATCTTCGACGGGTCGATATTGTACGTCTTCGGATCGATATCGACAAACACCGGCGTCGCCCCCACGCGGGCAATCGACCCGGCCGTGGCGAAAAACGTAAACGGCGTGGTAATCACCTCGTCGCCTGCCCCGATGTCCAGACTCATCAGCGCCGCCAGCAGCGCATCGGTCCCGCTGGACACGCCAACCGCATATCGACAGCCGCAAACGTCGGCAATGTCGCGTTCTAGCTGCTCGACCTTCGGCCCGCCGATGCAGCGCTGGGTGTCCAGCACCTCGCCGATCTGCTTTAAGACATCCTCTTTGATCGTTTTATACTGTGACACCAAATCCAATAAGGGAACCTGCATATCTCACTCCATTGAACGTTTATGTAGATGTGAATTCACGATACGATTTTTTTCCCGTCGCCAACTCCGGCGGCAAGGGCGCCTCTTCATCCAAATCCAGACACCGCAAGACGTCCGGCGCTGCCAGCCGATAACGAAACCCCGTCTCCGGACAGGTCATCACCCCCTCGGCGTCGGGCTGTCCCAGCGGATGCCCGTGCCGGCTGACCCAACCCCGCTGCCGTGCGGGCACGCCCAGCATAAAGGCATAATCCGGCACATCGCCGGTCACCACTGCCCCGGCCGCGATCAAGGCGTAACGCCCAATCGTCCGGCCGCAGACAATGGTCGCATTGGCCCCGACCGTCGCCCCGCGACAGATCCGCGTTGTTTCGTATAACCCATGCCGCACGACCTGGCTGCGCGGGTTGGAGACATTGGTCAGCACACAACTCGGCCCCAAGAACACATCATCCTCCAGCGTGACGCCGTCATAGACCGAGACATTGTTTTGAATCTTGACGTTGTCGCCGATGACTGCCCTCCCGGCGACAAACACATTCTGCCCCAAGATACACCGCCGCCCCAACACCGCCCCGGCGCAAATGTGCGAAAAATGCCAAATCTTCGTCCCTTCCCCTATACGGCACGGCTCGTCCACACACGCCGTCTCATGTACAAAATATTCGGTCGTCATTCATTCCTCTTTCAATCGTACCAGCATCGGGTGATAGTCGCCGCGGCAGCCGGTCGGGCGGCTGTGGCGAATGTCGTGAACGATTTGCAGCGACGGCAGCGCCTCCTGCCAGCGAAACCCGCCGCCGGCCAGAATCCGCCGATAGCTTTCGGTGTGCAAGTCGGTAAATCCCTCCGAAAACTCCACCGGTTCGCCATCGACGGCAATCGCGCGATACGTCGCCGCCATGCCCGGCTCAAACGGCATCGGCAAGTCCTCCCGATCCACCGACAAAAACCACCGCACGCGTGCCTTGTCCAGTTCCAGATACCCCGCCGCCTTGGTCGGCTCATACAGATGCACCACATTGTGCTGCACCGCTCCGAAAATCCAACTGAGCATATCGAAAAAATGCACGCCGATATTGGTCACGATGCCGCCGGATTTGCTCTCGTCGCCTTTCCACGACGCCTGATACCACCGCCCGCGCGACGTGATATAGGTCAGATCCACATCGAACACCTTGTCCGGCTCTGACCGCTCAACCCGCCCCCTGAGCGCGACGATCGCCGTGTGCAGCCGCAGTTGCAGAATCGTATTGATTCGCCGCCCGGTCTCCTGCTCGATCTCGCCCAGCGCCACCGCATTCCACGGATTAACCACCAGCGGCTTTTCACAGATCGCGTCGGCCCCGATCCGCAGCGCAAATCGGATGTGTGCATCGTGCAGATAATTCGGCGAACAGATCGACACAAAATCGACGCACTCGCCCTTGCGGCGAAGCTTTTCCAGATGCCGGTCAAACCGCTCAAACTCCGTAAAAAAGTGTGCATCGGGAAAATACGCATCCATCACTCCGGCACTGTCGTTTTTATCCAGCGCCGCAACCACGCGATGCCCCGTATCCCGAATCGCCCGCAGATGCCGCGGCGCAATATACCCGCACGCCCCGGTCAGCGCAAACGATTTTTCATGGTGCGATTCGCTCATAAATTGTCTTTCTGTTTTTGCTCGTTTCGTAACCAGTGGACAAACCGCCTCAAGCCGTCCGTCAGTTCGGTCTTGGGCCGATACCCCAGCCGTCTGACCGCCTTATCGACATCGGCATACGTCTGCCGCACATCGCCGGGCTGGTCGGGCAGCCGGTCCAGCACAGCCTTTTTGCCCAGCGCCGTTTCAATCGCCGCGATCAGGTCGTCCAGCCGCACGGGACGCGACTCGCCGAGATTGTAAATCGCATAGCCGCCGCACGACTCCATCGCCGCGACCACCCCGTCGATGATGTCGTCGATATACGTAAAGTCCCGCCGCATCGACCCATCGCCAAACACCGGAATCGGCGCACCCGCCTCAATCAGCCGGGCGAATTTATGGATCGCCAAATCCGGCCGCTGCCGCGGGCCATACACCGTAAAAAATCGCAGACACGTCATCCCGATGCCGTACAGATGGCTGTAGGTATGACAGATCAACTCGCCCGCTTTCTTGGTCGCTGCATACGGCGAGATGGGGAAATCGACGTTGTCCGTCTCGGCAAACGGCACCTTCTCATTGTTGCCATACACACTCGAACTGGAGGCGAAGACAAACGTCTTGACGCCGTATTGCCGCGCCGCATCCAGCAGCACCGCCGTACCGTTGATGTTGACATCCATATACCCGACCGGGTCTTCAATCGACGGCCTGACCCCCGCCTTGGCCGCCAGATGCACCACGCAGTCAAATCGGTGTTTATCAAAGACGGCCGATGCCAACTCCGCATCGCGGATATCCCCCTCGACCAGCTCAAACAACTCCGACGCCGACAGTGTGTCCAGATTGCGCCGCTTGATCGCCGGATCATAGAACGGATCGAAATTATCCAGCCCGACCACCCGCCGACCGGAATGCACCAGCCGCTCACACAAATGCGACCCAATAAACCCCGCCGCCCCTGTCACCAATATCTTATTCAGTATTCAATCCTCACATTAAACACTCATGCCAAAGGCATTCCACACATTTTACATTTAACATCTGACATTAAACATAAACATCCTACGGGCGTCCGATACTGTGATACTCAATCCCCTGCTTGCGCACAAACGCCGGGCTGTACAGGTTGCGTCCGTCAAAGACCACCGGCTGCTTGAGCTGTTTGGCAATCGCGTCAAAGTCCGGCGTGCGAAACTCCTGCCAGTCCGTCAAAATCACCAGCGCGTCGGCCCCGTCCAGCACATCGTAGGCGTTCTCGACCCGCCGAATCTTGCCCTCCAGTTCCGGGCACACCGCCTCCGGGTCAAACGCCGTGACCGCAATCCCCGCCTCCAGAAACCGCTTGATGCAGAAGACCGCCGCCGATTCGCGCGTGTCATCCGTCCGCGCCTTAAACGCCAGCCCCCACACCCCCAGCCGAACGTCCGTGCGATCCTTGAAATACGCCAGCACTCTGTCGGCAAACCGCTGCTGCTGCGTCAGATTGGCCTGCTGGGCGGCCTCGGCAATCCGCATCGGCACGTCCATCTGCCGGCCTTTATAGATCAGCGCCCGCACGTCTTTGGGAAAACAACTGCCCCCGAACCCCACGCCCGCAAACAAAAAGGCGTTGCCGATCCGCCCATCGCTGCCGATCCCCGCACGCACGCTCTCAATATCTGCCCCGCAGCTTTCACACAGGGCGCTCAGTTCATTCATAAACGAAATCCGCGTCGCCAGCATCACATTGGCCGCATACTTGGCCATCTCGGCGCTGGCAGGGTCCATAAACAAAATCCGGCTGCTCTTGCGCATATACGGCGCATACAGCACCTTCATCAATTCCATCACCGCCGGATTGGTCGTGCCGATAATGACCCGGTCGGGCTTCATAAAATCCTCCACCGCCGAGCCTTCCTTCAAAAACTCCGGATTGCTGACATAATCAAACGGCACTTCCGTCTTGGACGCAATCAGCTCGCTGACCACCTTATGCGTTCCCACCGGCACGGTGCTTTTGGTCACAATAATCCGGTACTCGGTCATCAGCCCGGCGATCTGCTCGGCCGCGCTCAACACCGCCGAGATATCCGCCGAGCCGTCCGGGGCACTGGGCGTGCCCACCCCCAAAAATATCAGCAAAGAACTGTCCACCCCTTGCTTCAGATCGGTCGTGAACACAAGACGCCCGGCATCCTTATTTCGCTTGACAATCTCGGCCAGCTCCGGCTCATAAATCGGAATAATCCCCTTATTCAGGTCGTCAATCTTCTTCTTGTCCGTATCCACACAGACGACGTGATTGCCCCCGTCGGCAAAACACGCCGCCGCCACAAGTCCCACATAGCCAACCCCCACCGCCGCTACTTTCATCTTAATTCCTTAATATAAATCGATTTATATTAAACTTCAAAACGCTCTCAACGCCCCCATAATCGATTGGGTGGCATCGGCTCTGCGCAGCAGACCGATGGAAAATCGCCCCAACTATTACTGAAGCGATTTAGGCCGCATTAATTGCGACTTGTTATATCTTATAAAAATTTACACTCCGTCCCCGTCGGTTGCGCCCAAAAGGCCCAGCCGTTCCCCCTAAAACGCTAACATTAATATCGGTAAAGAGTTAGCGGAGTATTAGCAGGACTTGTAAAAAACCGACTCGTCATATTCATATTAAACAAATTCTCGCTATTCGCTGTACGCACAGTACGTTCTGTCGTTCTCCCAGACCGTCACCTTGACCAATCGACAATCCTCAAATCGCCCGGCCAGCTTCGACCAGGCAAACGACGCCAAGTTCTCCACTGTCGGATTCAGCGATTCAAACCCCGGCACATCCACATTCAAGTTCTTATGGTCAACCATCGCCAAAAAGGACTCCTCCACCACCCGCTCGAAACGGGCGAGCCAATCCGCCGGCTCCGGCACGGCCTGCTTTGCCACCGTGACCTCGATCACATAATTATGCCCGTGCCCGGCCGGGTTGGCACACTTGCCGAACATCTCTGTATTCGCCGTCGCATCAAAATCCGCATTCCACAGCCGATGCATCGCCGCAAACTCAAATTTTTCGCTGAAATAGTACATATCGCTGTCCTCCGCATTGACGCAAAGCGTCCGATAAGGATTCAATTCAAGCCCCAGCCGCTCCAGCCGCAACTCCGCAAACGCCTGATGAACCGCCCCCCATGCCGACCGAAGCAACTCGCACAATTCCTCCAGACACAACCCCCGCCCCTGCCCGGCCGCCCGCCGAATCGCCGCATCAAACACCGGAATCGCCCGATCCCGCACGGCCTGATCGATTCGCGAGACATTGACCACAAACCCCGTATCCGCATCCAATTCCCCGGCCAGTTCCACCCACAGCGCCAAAAAGAAACTCAATCCGCTGCCGCACGGCTTGGACGCATACGAATTATACCCCGTCTGACTCTCCTCAAACGGATTAACCGAAAACCGCACTTGTCGATTCAGCCGGTGCATTACACCCACGTCAAACAAAATCACAAAAGTCATCCGCCCGCGGCGGATACCGCCATTTAACCTTTTACATTTTACATTTCCTTACGTTCTATCCACATGCATCAGCGTCAGCACCTCGGCCCGGCTGCGGGGGTCTTTCTTAAAAATCCCGCGCAGAGCACTGGTCACCATCACCGCTCCGGGCTTGCGAATCCCGCGGATCGTCATACAACTATGCGACGCCTCCAGCACCACGCTGACCCCCTGCGGGCAAAGCTGCTGCATCAGAAAATCGGCGATCTGGTCAGTCAGCCGCTCCTGAAGCTGAAGCCGCCGGGCAAACGTATCCACCACCCGCGCCAGCTTGCTGATCCCCAGCACCTTGCCCGCCGGCAGATACGCCACATGCGCCTTGCCGATAAACGGCATCAAATGATGCTCGCAGATGCTGTAAAACGGAATATCCCGCAGCAGCACAATCTCGTCGTATTTCTCGTTAAAGATGCTCGTCAGGTGTTCTTTCGGATCGTGATGCGCCCCCGCCAGCAGCTCGGCATACATCCGCGCCACCCGCTGCGGCGTCTCCTTTAGCCCTTCCCGCTGGCCATCCTCGCCCACCGCCGCCAAAATCTCCCGTACCGCCTTTTCGATCCGTTCAAGGTCCACATGAGGACTCTGTTCATTCCGCATACTTACCGCCTTAATAAAGTCTCTTTGAAACGCAACAATTCAATCTAACAGACAAAATACGTCTTTTTCCAGAAAACATTCTATTATACTTGCACCTCGCTCAAAAGTGAAAACGCTTTTTCGCCATTTTCAAGGGATGTGCGAGTATTTTGGCCCACACCCGCCCCACGGCCGACAGACACATAGTAATACTGGAACAGCAAGATCACGGCCAAGCTGGCCGACTTTGAACACATCACCAAAGACGACTATCGCGAACTCCTCCGCAAATACGGCTTCCACACCCAACACACCCAACGCCATTTATTTTGAACAACCGGCTTTTGAAGTTTTTACTTTGGGTAAATGAGAGCAGGTCAGACGCTTTTTTCGACGAGCAAAGAGATTGAAAATGGTGGACACAACTGAAAAAACAAGAAATACAATGGCGACATTCCTTCCTTGTTTAAGCAGGAAATCGTATTTTCCCCGCTCCAAAAAAACAGGCATTCATCACCATTAACCCCGACTTCTGACTTCCTTCGCTGCCACATTGCCCATTCCGGCAAAAGGGCGCTTGTATCGGACGGGCGAGGATGGTACAATGGCCTATTTGCGGAATTGTCAAAAGTCGGGGTAGGGGTATTGCCCCTTTTTTTAACACGAAAAACAGGACAGACGTGGCGGAATCCAAAGTCATTCAAATAACCGGCGCCAGCGAGCACAACCTCAAGCACATCGATGTTGTCGTGCCGCGGGACAAAATGGTCGTCATCACCGGCATCAGCGGCTCCGGCAAGAGCAGCCTGGCGTTCGATACGATCTACGCCGAGGGCCAGCGTAAGTACGTCGAGTCGCTCAGCGCCTACGCCCGCCAGTTCCTCGAGCAGATGCAAAAGCCGCAGGTCGAACACATCGAAGGCCTGCCGCCGACCATCGCCATTGAGCAGCGGAGCGCATCGAGCAACCCCCGCTCGACCGTCGCCACCACGACCGAGGTTTACGACTATTGTCGTCTTTTATACGCCCGCGTGGGCACGCCCCATTGCTGGGTCTGCGGCCGCGAGATCACCAGCCAGCACACCACCCAGATCGTCAACGCCGTCCTGACCCGCCCCGAAGGCACGAAGCTGCAGGTCTGCGCCCCGCTTGTCCGCGGGCAAAAGGGCGAACACCGCGACATCCTTGTCCGCGTTCAGCGCGAGGGCTTTGTCCGCGTGCGGATCGACGGGCTGGTCTATGACATCAAAAACATCCCGCATCTGGACAAAAACAAAAAGCACGACATTGCCGCGGTGGTGGATCGGCTCATCCTCAAGGATGGTGTGCGGATTCGGCTGGCCGACTCGATTGAAACTGCCCTCAAGGTCGGCGACGGCGTGGTCATTCTGATGCTGCAAGACCCTGGCGACGAAAAGAGCAGCGGCGGCAACGGCCAATGGCACGACGTGGTCTTCAGCGAAAAATATGCCTGCCCCGATCACCCCGAAGCGTCGCTGGCGGAGTTAAGCCCGCGGCTGTTCAGCTTCAACAGCCCCTACGGCGCGTGCCGCTCGTGCGACGGGCTGGGGACGATTCTGGAGTTTGACCCCGACCTGATCGTCTCGGACAAGACCGTCTCGCTGGAAACCGGCGCCATCGACGCCTGGCGCAAAGGCGGCAAGCGAATGAATATCTTCTACAACCGGCTCATCAAGCGGTTCTGCCGCAACTTCGGCATCAGCAAGAGCGGCCCCTACAAGGATATCCCCGCCGAGGTGCGGCGGATTCTGCTGTATGGCACGACCGACACCGACGAGCAAACCTACGGCGCCTCGTTTGAAGGCGTCATCCCGAACCTTCAGCGGCGGTGGGAGACGACCACCAGCGAGTACGTCAAGGCGCGTCTGCACGGGTATCTGTCCGAGCAGCCCTGCAAGACCTGCGGCGGCGCGCGGCTGCGTCCGGAGACCATTGCCGTCACCGTTGGTGATAAAAGCATCTGCGATGTCGCTAAGATGAGCATCGAAGAGGCCGTGCGGTTTTTTGACGGCCTGTCGCTGAACGAAGAGCAGACGCTCATCGCCGCCCAGCCGCTCAAGGAAATCCGCGCCCGCCTGAAATTTATGATGGACGTGGGGCTGGGCTACCTGACGCTCGACCGCACCAGCCGCACGCTGTCCGGCGGCGAAGCCCAGCGGATTCGGCTGGCCACACAGGTCGGCAGCGGTCTGGTCGGTTGCTGCTATGTCCTCGACGAGCCGACTATCGGCCTGCATCGGCGGGACAACGATCGTCTGCTGACGATCCTGCGAAAGCTCTGCGAAATCGGCAACACCGTCATTGTGGTCGAGCACGACGACGACATCATTCGCGACGCCGACTACATCATCGACATCGGCCCGGCCGCCGGCAAACACGGCGGCGAGGTCGTCGCCGTCGGCACGCTGGACGATATCTGCCGCGTCGAACGCTCGCTGACCGGCCAGTATATGAGCAGCGCCAAACGCATCGAACTGCCTGAAACCCGCCGCAAGGTCGTGATGAGCAACTGCATCGAGGTCCGCGGCGCCCAGGAAAACAACCTCAAGAACATCAACGTCAAGTTTCCACTGGGGGTCTTGACCTGTGTAACGGGCGTGTCCGGTTCCGGCAAAAGCACGCTGGTTACTGAAATCCTGCTCAAGGGGCTGATGCGTCGCCTCTACAGCTCGCGTCCCAAGCCCGGCAAGCACAAAAACATCCTCGGCCTTTCCCGCATCGACAAGGTCATTGAGATCGACCAGTCGCCCATCGGCCGCACGCCGCGGAGCAACCCGGCCACCTACACCGGCGTCTTTGACCTGATCCGCGCCCTGTTTGCGATGACCCGCGAGGCCAAGATTCGCGGCTATAAACCCGGGCGATTCAGCTTCAACGTCAAGGGCGGACGCTGCGAGCATTGTCAGGGACAAGGCACCAAAAAAATCGAAATGCACTTTTTGCCCGACGTGTTCGTGGTCTGTCAGGAGTGCCGCGGCAGCCGCTACAACCCCGAAACGCTGCAAATCACCTACAAGGGCAAGAACATCGCCGACGTGCTGGATATGCAGATCGAAGAATCAAAGACGTTTTTCGCCAATTTTCCCAAGATCGTCCGCCTGATCAAGGCCCTTTGCGACGTCGGCTTAGGTTATATGACCCTCGGCCAGTCCAGCACGACCCTCTCCGGCGGCGAGGCCCAGCGCGTCAAGTTGGCCTCCGAGTTGGGCAAGCCCGGCACCGGCCACACCCTCTATGTCCTCGACGAGCCGACCACCGGCCTGCACTTTGCCGACATACACAATCTGATGAACGTCCTGCGCCGCCTGACCGATCTGGGTAACACCATTATCGTCATCGAACACAACCTCGACGTGATCAAGATGGCAGACTACATCATCGACCTCGGCCCCGAAGGCGGCCTGCACGGCGGCGAAGTCATTGCCGCCGGCACCCCCGAAAAAATCATCAACAACCCCAAAAGCTACACCGCCCGCTACCTCAAAGAAAAACTCGACCACGAAAATCGCCTCAAATCACGCAGTTAGCCCGCAAAGAAGGCTACGAATTTTTGCTTTATGCCGGCATCCTTATTCCCCCTATATCACACCTTTTTAATCCCATTCGCCATCTAAGTGATTGCCAATAAATAAGATAAATAGACATTGATTGATCAAAATAGAAGTCTGGGCAAGGGGCTTGGGCACATTTTTCTTACGCAACACGATTTTTTGATTGACATGTAACGGTCAATGTGATATGCTTACGTGTGCAACCGTGGAGTATGATCAACTTTGCATGTAAGGAATCAGACATTAATACGTGGGTATCGCGAAATTGATGGGGGATTGCTTTGGTGAGTTGAAATAGGAGGTCTGTGGTGGCAGAGTGTAATAACCGAGCGGCAGCACTTTTCAAAGGTGTGGTTGTTCATAAGCCGCTGAAAATGAGTATACAGGAAGGTCCAAGGAGAGAACGGGATTTCAAAGTCACCGGTTTGGAATCAGAATCCATTTTTGATCGGCAAATTCCTGATATCACCCCAACAGTCGATTCATCGTGTGACGCTCTTTGGGACTTCTTTGACGATATTTCCATTTCTACACTTCTCAACGAAAATATAGCTTTTTCAGAATCGGCCGCTCGGTGCGACGGTTCTGTGGGTCTTTTATCGCTCGAACCAGAAGAGCAACATAGGGAGTTATAGGCGACAATTATAGGATCAGGCGTACTGATCTTGGGAAATGTTTCTATATTTATTGCTATTTTAGGGAGAACAAAAATGAGAAAGCTACTGTTAGTTCTAATGTGTTTGTGTTTGGCATCGCCGCTGTTAGCACAAAATCTGATTGTCAACCCGGACCTGGAAACCGGAAACACAACCGGATGGGGCGCTCGCTTCAATGCCGGTGCGATCCAGGTCATCACCGATAATCCTCACAGCGGCATCTACTGTCTCCGCGACTACAACAGAACGGAGACCTGGCACGGCGTCTGGCAGTCGCAGGATATGCGGGACGTTACGGAGTTAGGAGTCACCTACTCTGTCTCCGCCTGGGTCCGAACTAACCGGGAAACCCCGGTCCAAGTCTCGATCACGATGCAGTACGGTAATCCCGACCCCACCGACGGAACTCAGTATCATAACATTCTCAGCGCCGATATCGGCACTGAATGGACATTGGTCGAAGCCGAATATACAATGGTTGACAATGGGTCCGCAGATGCGACATTTTACCTTGAAGTTCCGGGAGATGCGAACGCCGAACTCTTTGTTGACGATGTCTTTTTTGGCGTGAACGATTTAAAAGCCGGCAAACCCTATGACCCTGCGTATGACCCTGTATCGGTGGACGGGTTCGTCGGAACGCCGTTTGAAGTCAGCGCGGGAGTGTACGATATTAGAGATCTTAAGCTTAAATTCAAGGCAGGTATCGATCTCACTAATGAGGAGAACATAGTGAATCCTGCGATTGACTCTCACTATGTCTATCTGCAGACCGGTGCTCCGGACGATCCGAATTTGTATTTGATTGATTACCCCCTTCCTCAGGAGTCGCTGGATGATCCTAATCAGTCATTGACTCTGGCCGATGCGGGTATTGTCCTCAAAGTGGGTACGACCTATCAGTGGCAGGTTGAAATGGTCATGAAGGATCCCAATGGCATTCCTTATCCTGTGAACAGTCCCAATAACATTTTGGGGTCTTTCTGGTCGTTTACGACCGCCAAAGCGGAGCCTGAAATACTGTCCATTACGGATCACATGCTGCTTGTCGATGGCGGGACGGAGTTTACCATCACCACCACCCCTGTGGCAAACAACTATCGCTGGTACAAGGTTTTCGGGGATCAGGATGTTGATGAAGAGGGAAATTTCGCACTCGATGACGATGTGGATCTGACGGTAAATCCCGGCAGCATTTATTCCGAAACAACGACCAAAACGCTGAAGATTAACGGCGCCGCGCCGGACGGTTCAGATGATGCGCGGGTTTATGCGGTTGCCTACAATGGCGTCCCGGGCGAGCTCAGTACGATGGTTTCAAAGCCTTCGGCGGTACGCTGGTTCTGGGCGCCGCGATTGGTGAACCTCTATGCTTTCGATGAGGCTTATGAGAAGACCTATGAAGTTGAAGTTGAGGTTGAAGAAGGCGTCTTCGAGACCCAAGAGCGCACCAGCATGGCGACTCCGGATTCGATCAGCGGCTATGATATGGTGCTGCTGAGCAATGATACCGGTGACGATGTGCCGACGCTGGTCGAGGATCTCCCGCCGGCTCCGGGCATTGATGGCAACGCGTCCTCATTGAAGTTCAACAATCCGCGCGCCAATCCGGCGGACCCGAACAACGGCGATACGCAGTATGGAGAGGTTCTCGAGAAATGGGCCGGCGCCTATAAGGACGTTACCATTTCCACATGGGTGTACAACAACGGCAGTTCCAACTGGAACAGAATCCTCGACTATGGCAATGACACCAACAACTATATGATGCTGTGCATGAATTCCGCCGGCAACCCCATCAATAATAATGCTCGTTTCTCTTTGAAGGTCGGTGGCACCGAGCGAAACTTGGATGCAGGTAACCAAACGCTTCCGGTGGGTGAGTGGACCCATGTCGCCGCAACCCTGACGGGCAGCACGGCGCGTATCTACATTAACGGTGAATTGCGCAATACGGCTACGAACTATAACAGCGGCGATCCGATTAGTTATGGCCCGGCCACGCAAAAATGGATCGGGCGCAGCCAATGGGGTTCCGGTGACGGATACTTGAATGGCCAGATCGACCAACTGAAGATTTACAACTACGCCCTTACGACCGTCGAAGTAGGTCAGGATTACCTTGAACAATCGCAGAAAGAATATGTCTGCAACCTGGAGATCTACGATTTCGAAGACTATGACACCAACGGCAACTGCCTGCTGGATTTGGGTGACTTTGCAAGTATGGCGGCAAGGTGGCTGGAAGATGATCGCATCTACCCGACTGAGGCTGAGTAGGATTTCAGACAGGTTAGTTCATTAAAGTGAAATGGATTCCGGGTGCCCGCGGGGTGCCCGGAATCCAAATTTTTGCGTACATTACCAATGCGATCATTCGCTGCGACTCGGCCCATCTGTCCGTGATGAATACGCGGGAGAGACGATTATGACGACCCCGATATCCGAAGCGGTTGTCGTTGGCAACCTGGATTTTTCTATCAGGGATTGATTCCTCAATCCAGCCGGATGCCGCGGCGGTGAAGCCAGGTCTTCAGTTCGCTCAGTTCGGTGTCAAAGATCTCGTTGTCATAGCTTTCTTCGAGCTTTTCGACCCGCTCGGCCAGGTCCGGCTGCTGGCCGACCAGTTCGGTGACGCGATTCTCGTACTCTTCCCCCAGCGCCCGCAGTTCGTCGCACACCAGATGCAGCCCCAGAATGCTCGACACGCACCGCACCATCGTCTCAATGCACTTGGGGTTGTATCCCTGCAAATAGACCGGCGTCTCGGCGATCAGCCCGATCATATCGATCTGCTGCTCTACCGCCCGCTGCATCAGATGTGTGACAAAACTGCCCGGCCCTTCATACTGGCTAAGATGAAATCCCATTTTGTCCGCCAACTCCTTTAATTCGCCGCGCGACAGCGTACACAAAACCCGCGGGTCGCGACTGTGCGGCGCAAGCCCGTCCATGCTGCCGACATACAAAATCCGCTCCACCGAAAACCGACGGCAGACAGAGAGGATCGCCTCGGCGAAGCGATCCCAATCCAGATTCGGCTCTTTGCCGGCAAACAACAATAAATTGCAGTCGGCCTGGACAAAAAATCGGTTCGTCGGATAGTCGTACTGCTGAATCTGACCGTCTTTGTACCGGACATTGGGCCGAAAAACCGCCGCCAGCTCCGTCGGCCCGGGGACGTTCAGGACGTAGAAGCCGTCCGTCTCGATTTGGCCGAACGGCAGCGCCCCCAGTTTGATCCGCAGGTAGTCCACCGTGCCCGACGAAACATTTCCGCCATCCATCCAACTGTCAAAACCCACTACCAAAGACGGTTTGTCCACAATCGGTTCGTCAAACAATCGCAACGTTTTGTCTTTCATCATTGTATCCTGTTGTCAACCTCATTTACACATCATCATGAACTCAATCCAACTCCTGCAATCTCAGCATTGCACAGCGAACAGTGAGCGTCTTTGACAGAGTTTTGCCGCACCCGATACCCAACCCGCTCGATGAGCAGCGCCCCACAGCGATAGCACCATGTGGATTCGGCGCGGTTGCCCGGCAGATTGCCGACATACACATACCGCAATCCCGCCGCCTTGCCGATCTCATACGCCTGCTCAAGTTCGGCCTGCGCCGTCGGCGCAACATCCGTCAGGTGGTATTGCGGAAAAAACCGGCTGATATGCCACGGCACATCCGGCGAGAGCTTTTGGGCGATATACTCGGCAATCTGCCGCAATTCCTCCGGGCCGTCGTTCTGCCCCGGCACTAACAGCGTCGTAATTTCCAGCCAGATATCCGTCTTGTGGGCCAAGTATTCCAGCGTTTCCAACACCGGTTTGAGGCGTGCTTTGCAGAGATCGCGATAAAATTTGTCAGTGAATGCCTTCAAGTCCACATTGATTCCGTCGAGCCACCCTCGCGCAAAGTCAATCGCTTCCGGCGTCATATAGCCATTGCAGACAAAGACATTCGACAACCCCTTCTTCTTGGCCGCCGTAGCTGTCTCTGCACACAGTTCCATAAACACCGTCGGCTCGGTATAGGTATAAGCGATACTCGTGCAGTTGGTTTTGATCGCCGCCTGAACGATTGCGTCCGGTGGATACGCCTGGCCGTTGATAACGCCATCGCCGGGGGACTGGCTGATTTGCCAATTCTGGCAAAAAACACACTGGAAATTGCACCCCGGCGCGGCGATGGAAAAACTTTGAGATGCGGGCTGGAAATGAAATAAGGGTTTTTTTTCAATCGGATCGGGGTTGGCCGCACAGATTTTGACGTAATTGAGGGAAAACAGCGTTCCGTTGATGTTTTTCCGCACCCGACAACGTCCCAGTTGGCCGGGGTTAATCAGACACCGCCACTGACAAAGAATGCAGCGAACCTTTTGCCCATCCCGTGCCTCCCACAAAACCGCCTCTTTATACGGCTGTTTTTCCATATAGACTATTATAAAAGATGTTGCATCAGAGGCAAGCCTCAATTCCGTTGTGATTGGATTTAGAAATGGAAGGCGGGCGGAAGCAGTTCTGTACTCTCGGCGGTGGAATCGGCAAAAAAAGCGCACAGAAAAAGGGAGACGGGCGCAATTTATACCCAACGAGTTGTGGGCCGCGTCTCCCCGCTGCCGTTGTGCCGAAAAGTACCTTACCGCGGATGGTACATGGCATTAATTCGCCGTCTTTGCACCGGCAACTCGTGTACTATAGCAAAATCCGCGTCCCAAGTCAAGTCAAATCTGCATGCGGTGTGGGATGGAGTCCTCATGACCAAATATTTATTATTTTTGTTTGCCCATTCCCCCCTTCAGGATTAACATTGCCTCTAATGTGGTCAATGACATTTTTAATAAGAAGTTTGTTATGACTGCATCCATTGTCGTTTCCCCTACAAAGTCGCCAGTCACCTTTCACAATATTCAATATTTCAGCTTTGAAGAACTGGATGCGGAAACGCTCTCGGATGACATTATTTTTCCGGATCAGCTTCAATTCGGCGTAAGTTCCCAACCGGCGATAATCCCGCTGGCGGAAGGCAATATTTTTGCAGTCCGAGCCGTTCTGCATCGCGGTATGTTCAGTCCGTCCGATTTTGACGAGGGTCTCCCCCAGTACATGGAAATCCTCATGCACGTGCGCTCCATAACCACCGGGAAATGACAGGGACGATCGACAATGAGATTCATCTCATAGCATTGGACGCGTTCGTCTGAGTCGGGACGCCGCGCCGAGAGTGTTTGCCGTTGATTGACGGTCAAGCGGATCGCGCGGCACACTGCACATCCCCTGCGTGTTTGGGGAGGTGTCAGGGCGTCAGGTAACGGCGTCGGTATTCGATGGTTTGGACAGGGGCGTTATGGGGCAGATCCGGCAGTGTTCGGGCGACTTCCCAGGCGACGAATCGCTCGAACGCCCGCGGGCTGGTCACCAATATCTGCCAGTCCATCGGCTCATAGCCGCTGCGCATCTGTTCCTTGAAAAAACTCTGCATCCGCCGTTCGACGGCTTTGTCGGTGCTGTCCCAGACATCCTCAAACGCCCAGAGGAGCTGGCCGCTGCGAAGGTCAATCAGTTTCAAAGTCAAGCCGGTCTGCAAATGCGGAAAAGACACGTACCGCTGGATCGTTCCGTACAGCACTGCATCGGCGCCAAAGGTCTGACGTATCGCGGCCAGATCTTCCAAGCTGTGCGATTTGACCGCATCCAGATTCATCGTCTGCCAGATCGGCTCGGATCGCATCACCTTCTGGACGCTGAACAGATGCCGTTTGCTCAGCTCGTCGGCCAGCGTTTGCGTCAGGGACTCGGACAAGTCCTGACGCGCCGAAAGATTGTCCAGCTCAAGCAGCACCACCCGGCCCACCGACGGAAAATTGGCACGCGGGTTCAGGTAGTAGTGCCCCGCGCGGGGCGACTCGGTATAAATAATCTGACGACAGCCTGAACACAAAACCAGCGTCAGCGCCGCCGCCGTTGCCAGTGTTTTCATGATGCGTTTCTCTTTCATCGTATCGTTACACGCTTTCCTTTCAGGGTTGGGGAGTGCGAACGGGTTCTGCGCCCAACACTTGCAGAATCCGGCTCAGCGCCTCAAGCTGAGCTTTTTGCGCCAGCCGCATCTCTTCGCGAAAGCCCAGCACGTCGGCCTTCGACTTGTTCAGCTCGGCGTGCATTTCCTGAATAAACACATTGGCCTCGGCCAGTTCCTTCCGGGTGCGTTCCAGTTCGGCGTTGACCGCCTCCAGCCGGAGAGACATCTCGTTGTTCTGAAGCGCAAGCAGGTTCTGCTGTTCACGCAGCGCGGCGTTCTGTTCGACCGCCTCTTCGTATTTATTGGCCCACGCGACGGCGCTTTGCACGGCGTCCGACTGCGTGTCGGGGCTGACAAACCGCCGCTCAATGATCTCGGCGTTGGGCTGAACCGCGGCCGACGGCGGCGGCGGTTCGGGCGGCGATTCATAAATAATCCGCTCTTCGATGAGGCGGCAGCTTGTCGCCAGCATCGCCACACACAAGGCAATCGCAGGTATCGTCCATTTCTTCATTTTATATCTCCCAATCAATCGGTTTTGTCAACATTGGCATAGTTACACTGAATATGGCTTTTTTTGCCGCAGGCACAGATAATTTCGATGATGGCATATTCGGCGTTGCATTCGATAATCCGCGCCTGTTCGGCAACGGCGGCGGTCGGGGGACATGCCCGCGAAGCTGAATACGTCCTGACAGGGGCGAGGCCGATTTCCGGCCCAATGCGAACACTCCCGCCGACCTTAACGCCGTCTTTCTTCATTACTTTAACACTTCGTCCAATCATTTCGGTTTGCTCTCTGTTGCGTTCTTAAGCGTGATAATCAATATGTGACCAATGCTCATCGGGGTCTCCCACGCGCAAAGGCTGTTCCTCGTCGAGGGTTTCTTCAATCTTATGCCGCTCGGGACGGCGACGCCGCTGTTTACGCGTATCGTCATTTTCACGTTCCGCCGGCCGCGGCCCGATGGAAACCGGCTGCGTGACGACCTCCGGGGCCTGAATGCGTTCGAGTGATTGATCAGGCGTCATCAGAAACTCCTTATCGCTTCTTCGGGTTCCTGTTCTCTGTCGGCAGAGTCGTCCTGCCGCCAGTGCCGCATCCGCACTGACAGTTTGAAAAGCGCCGCGGCGTGAAGCTGGCTGATCCGCGATTCGGTCAGTTCCATCACCTCGGAGATCTGTTTCATCGTCAGTTCGCGGTGGTAATACAACAGAATAATCTGCTGCTGTTTTTCCGGAAGTTCCAAAATCGCCTCGGCCAGCGTCTGCTTGATCTCATGCCGTCGGAGCCGACTGTCGGGGGCGCTGTCCTGCGGCGCGGCCAGCATATCGCCCAGCGCCGGGGCGTCCTCGTCGGCGCCGCTGATGGACAGAAAATGCCGCGCCCGGGCGGTTTCATAGACCTGATAGAGCTTATCGAGCGGCAGATCCATCGCCTCGGCGATCTGCTCATCCGAGGGTGCTGTGCCGCGTTCCTGAAGAAATCGCTCGGCGATCTCCTGTGCCCGATCAAACATTTTTTTGACCGTCGGCGGGGCAAACGACCAGCCTCGCAGCTCGTCGATGACCGCCCCGCGAATGCGGATATAGGCGTAGGTCTTGAACTCGGCGTCGCGTGTCGGATCAAAGTCGCGGGCCGCCTTGACCAACCCGATGGACCCGGCCGAGATCAGATCGTCGCGGCTCAGCGGCGGATGAAGATACGCCGCCACCTGTTGAACAATCCGATGCACCAGCGGCAGATACTGAATGATCATCTCATCTTCCCGCTGCCGGCGCGTGTGGTCGCCGTAGGCACGCAGGGCAACCCCGGTCATCGGCGTTATCGCGTCAAACTCGCCGGCCGATTGCACTGCCGCATCGGCGTTCGGCACCGTCCGCGTGTCCAGATTGTCGTTAACTACCTCCATTGATTGTCCCATACTTATCCGTGTTTGCTGTGTCGGCGCGCCTGATCCTGTGCCATCGCATCCAGCAGGATGCGTACCGCCAAATTGCCGGCGATCCGCACCACCCCATACAGCACGATCGCACCGATAGAAGCCCGGTAGGCACACACTGCCGGGTCGTGGCCGTTGAACCAGCCGACCATCGCCATCACAAAAAACAGCACCGCCGACAGGCGAATCGAAAGTGCACGTAGTGTTTTATCCATGTTTCATCACGTCGTCTTAAACCATAGCAAACTGTTCGGCCGCAGAGTCGCTGAGCAGCCCGTCGGGCAGAGTGATCATATCGCACGGCTCCAGTGGACTGCCCGGAACGATTTCATCGTAGGCCGCCACCGGCAGCCGATGAATCGTTCGCCCCAGCAGCGTTCGCAAACCCGGCCGCAGGCGCGCATCGCACAGCACAATCGCGTGGTCGATACCCTTTTCCATTACGCTCTTCCAGGCCTGCGCGGCGGCCTTGCTCAAATGCGATGACAGTTCCGGCTCAACCGACAGCCCGATGGCCTCGGCGGTCTGGGTCACCTGGCCGAGCAGCGTATGTTCCAGCGAAGGCTCCAGCGTAATGGCATAAATCCTGCCATCGCTGGCCTTGTGCTGATCGGTGATCGCACGGGCCAGTCCCTTTCGCACAAACTCGGTCAGCAGGGCCGCGCTCTTGGTGCGTCCGCCGTGCTCGCCCAGCGCTTCGAGGATCAGCGGCAGATCGCGAATCGAGATTTCCTCCCGCAGCAGATTTTGAAGCACCCGCTGGAGAAGACCGACCGACACCACTTCGGGCACAACCTCGCCGACCAGCGACGGCTGTACCTTGCGGAGTCGTTCCAGAAGAAGCTGCACGTCTTCGCGCGTCAGCAGTTCATCTGCGTGGCGGCTGAGCGTCTCGGACAGATGCGTCATCAGCACCGATTCTGGATCGATTACCGTATAGCCGGCGATTTCGGCGTTTTCCCTGTCGGCTTCGCTGATCCACAACGCCGGCAGCCCATAGACCGGCTCCTTGGTCTGAATGCCCTTGATCGGACGCTGTACCGTGCCCGGATCCATCGCCAGATACCGCCCCGGTTCCAGCGTGCCGGAGGCGATGACATGGTCATAGAGCCGGATTTCGTAAGCGGTCGGCTCCAACGTGATATTGTCGCGCAGCCGCACCAAGGGGATGATAAAGCCGTATTTCTGGGCAAATTTTTTGCGTAAAGCGCCGATTCGCTCAAAGATGCTGCTTTTTTTGCGGGGATCGACCAGACTGATCAGCCGCACACCGACCAGAATCGACAGGATATCGGCGACAAGCAGTTCTTCGACCGAGGCGTGTTCGTCTTTGGCGTCAGCTTTCCCGGCGTCTTCAGCCGAGGCGACGTCCGGGGTCTGCGTCTGCCTGCGCATCAGCCAGGCCGCCGTGCCGCAGCCGCCGGACAGAAGAAGGAACGGAATCTTCGGAAATCCCGGCACCAGCGTAAACGCCCCGATCACACAGGCGGCGATCAGCAACGGCTGACTGTGCCGAAACATCTGCCGGGTCATATCAGCGCTGACGGTGTTTTCGGAGCGAATTTTGCTGACCAGAAAACCGCTGCTGATGGCGATGATGATCGAGGGAATCTGGCTGACCAGACCGTCGCCAATAGTCAGGACGGCATACCGCTGGAGGGCGTCGCCGATGGACATCCCGTGCGTGTAGCCCAGCAGGACGCCGCCGATGAGGTTGACGGCGGTGATAATCAGCCCGGCCTTGGCGTCGCCGGAGATGAATTTGCTGGCACCGTCCATCGCGCCGTAAAATTCGCTTTCCTTGACAATCGCGTCGCGGCGGGTCTTGGCGTCTGTTTCGGTGATGGCCCCGGCGTTGAGATCCGCGTCAATGGCCATCTGCTTGCCGGGCATCGCGTCGAGCACAAACCGCGCCGCCACTTCACTGATACGCCCGGCGCCTTTGGTAATCACGACGAACTGAATGACCACCAGGATCACAAACATCACCAGCCCGACGATGAGATTGCCGCCGGCGACAAAATTGCCGAAGGTGTCGATGATCGTGCCCGCGTCGCCGCGCATCAGGATCAAGCGCGTCGAGGCGACGTTCAGCGACAGGCGAAACAGCGTCGTCACCAGCAGTAGCGACGGAAACGTGGACAACTCCAGCGGCTCATTGGAGCCGAGGACGATAATCAATACCGCCACCGCCAGCGAGATGCTGCACGCCAGCCCGATATCCAGCAGATATGACGGCAGCGGAATCAGCAGGGTCGCCAGAATCGCCACCAGTCCGGCGGCGAAGATATAATTCGTATTGGCGCCAAACCGCTGCAGTGCGGCTTCAGACGGCTGTTTTTGAGATGGACCCGTAGGTTGACTCATCGATCTCTGTTCTGACAATTATGCCTTTTTATTCTTCTCGATCTGCGCCGAAGCCAGCGGCTTGATTTCCGCCCCCGTGACTTCACGAATCCGCAGGCCGTAATGTTCGTTCACCACGACAATATCGCCGGTGGCCAGATGAATGCCCTGCACATATAACTGGGCCGGTTGCCCGACCGCCTGATCCAACTCCAGCACCGATCCCGGCCCAAGCTGCAAAAGCCGGCGAAACGGCACCTCGGTTGTACCGACCACCGCCGTAATCGGCATCTGAATATCCAGCAGCACCGACAGGTTTTCCTGACCGGCCGGCCCTGCGTCGGCCGCCTCCTGAAACTCCGCCGTCTGGACGTTGCTTGTTGCCGCATTCGTCACCGGCTCGGCCTGTTCGGTCAGTTGCGTCTTTTCGTCTGTCAGTGTTTCTGTCTGGGCCATCGATCTATCCTTTAAGGTTTCGTATGTTCAACGTCATCAATGCTGCCGCCACTGCTCATCGGCGATCAGCATCGCGCAGCGTCCGTCGTGCGCCGCCGGCCAGGCCCGCAAACACGGCTGCCCATTGACCAGAACGTCTATCGGCTCGGTGATTTTGCGATCCAATATGACCACGTCGCCGGTTTCCAGTGTTAACATCGTATTCAGCGCCATCAGCCCCGAACTCAACAGGGCGGCGACCGCCATCGGCGCATCGTGCATCCGCTTGACAATGCGGTCGGATTGTTCGTTTTTTTCTTCCGCCCGACCGAACGGGCCTTTAAGCTGTGCGATCTCGGCAATCACCTCATCCATCACCGTCAGCGTGACATTCAGCGTCACCTGCTCGCAGACCGCCTTGAATTCAAACTCGCAGAGATCTTCCAGATCGCGGAAGCGCACCGGCCAGTCGAGATAAACCAGCCGCTCGGCCTTATCGATTGTCCCCACGCCGTACTCGTCAAACCCTTTGGCCACCGCGTCGGCCAGCCCCGCGGCCGCATCCGTCAGAATCGACTCGGCCAGCGACGACATTTGCCCGTCTTTGCCGATCTCGGCGTCCGGATCGCGCAGCATACACCCGACCAATATCGCCGCCGTCTCAAACGGCAGACGGATAAATCCGATGTGCCCTTTGCCCGCTTGCGTCAGCGGTAAATAATACATCGGCGGCTGCTGTTGGCTGACGTGCAGATACAATTGTTCGGCGTAACGCTCGTGGATGCCTTCGACGGTCATTTCAAACGGCTGGCCCGACAGGTTATCCAGGCACTTTTCCAGATGCCCGGCCAGCTTGGCCGCCAGCGACTTCAGCGATATGGCCGATTCCTGACTAAATCGGTGCGGGATCCGCCAATCCACCGTTTCGACCTCCGGCGCAGGGCCTTCCGGCTCTACCAAGGCGCGCATCGCCTGCATGGCCTTAATCAGCGTGTCTTGCGTCATCGGGTTTTCCCTGAGCAGTCGGCTCATTGGACCGCAAACTCCCGGAATAGAACTTGCCGAATGAGCGGTTGGGTGCCGGGAAACAGCAACTCGTTGAACTGATCCTGCACATCGCGTTTGATACGATTGAGATTTCGGCTGCCGCGAACGTCTTCCAGGCTCAGCCCCGCAAAATACGTCGTCAGCCAATCCCGCAGCACCATCGACCGCTGATCGAGAAACGCTTTTCCCTTTTCCTTATCCATCTCCGGGCTGACCTCCAGCGAAATCGTCACGCGCACATAGCGGGTCACGCCCGGCTCATCCAGATTGGCAAGCACCGGCTCCATCTCATCGTAAGTCCACGGCGTTGCGCCGACGTTCTGTTGGGACAGCAATTCTTCAAACGCCTTTCGGGAATCCTCTTCGGCGGGTTTGGCTGTCGCGCCGGCGGGGTCGTCTTGTCCGCCCATTAACTGCGACAACGCAAAACCGCCCGTCGCCCCGGCTACGACAACAGCGCCCAAAAGAATCCATGTGAACATTCCCAATCCGCCGGACGAGGCGCCGGACGTTTTATCCGCGTCAGTTTTTATGTCATCTTTGTTTGTTTCTTTATCCTTGGCCATTTAGAATCCTTTTAGGGTTGTCCGTCTAATCAGCGCCAATCGCAATCGGCGACTCGGCGCAGTTGTATTTTTTGACTTTATCGCGCAGTGTGCGGTCGCTGATGCCCAGCACCCGCGCCGCGCGTGTGCGGTTGCCTTCCTCGCGATGCAGCGTGGCCACAATCGCCTGCCGCTCCAGTTCGGCCAGCGGACGCCCCGCCAGATCAAACGTCGCCTGCGGCGCGTCGGCAACGCCGATATCCGTCTGCAGTTCCCGCAGCAGCCAGGGCGTGTGCAGAATCGACAGCGTCGAACCGCTGCCCAGGATCATCGCGGTGCGCACCACGTTGCGAAGCTGGCGGATATTGCCCGGCCAGACGTACGCCTCAAAGATATCCAGTGTTCGGCTGTCGATTTCGGTGATGATGCGTCCCGCTTCGCCGGCAAACTCGTTGACAAACCACCAGATCAGTTCCGGCAGGTCTTCTTTGCGCTCGGCCAGCGCGGGCATATCGACCCGCACGCCGCAAAGCCGGTAATACAGATCGGCACGAAACGCCCCCGTGTGTACCAGCCGAAGCATATCCTGATTGGTCGTGCTGACCACACGCACGTTGACGCGAATGTTCTCGCGGCCGCCGACCCGCTCAAACTGCATCTGTTCCAGTGCCCGCAGCAGTTTGGCCTGAAAGCCCGGCGGCGTTTCGGTAATCTCATCCAAAAACAGTGTCCCGCCGTGAGCGCGTTCCAGCCGCCCCTTGTGGCACACCAGCGCGCCGGTGAACGCCCCTTTTTCGTGCCCGAACAACTCGCTTTCCAGCAGCGATTCATTGAGTGCGGCACAATTGACCTGCACCAGCGGCCCGTCGGCGCGTTTGCTGCGGGCGTGAATCAGCCCGGCCAGCAATTCCTTTCCGGTTCCGCTGGGGCCGGTAATCAAAATCGGCGCCGCCGTCGGCGCAACCGTCTCGGCCATCCGCACCGCACGAAGCAGCGCGTCACTGTGCCCGATGATCGGGCAGTGTCTTCCGTCCTGCCCCTGCACCGTGGCCGCCACATGTGCCTTGTGATTGGGCAGCCAGCGATCCAGCACCGCCTCCACCGCCGCCGGCACAAGCGGTTTATCGAGTACATCGGCACATCCCGCCCGCAGACCGGCCACCGCCGCCCGCGAAGCGTCCGCCGCACACAGCATCACCACCGGCAGTTCCGGATGCTCGCTTCGAAGCAGAGACAAAAGATTGCTCGCCTGACCGGCGTCTGTACCCAGCGGAAAATCACCGCTGACAAACACAAGATGCCATCGGCTCTGCTCAAGGAACGTCCGCGCCGCCCGTGCGGTCGTCGCCACGGCGCCGCGCAGGTTCCGCCGCGCCAGCACCGCCAGAATCTCGCGCACCTGACGCGAGTCGGACTCCAGAATCAGAACCTGATAAAAGACGTCACTATTCATTTGCATCTCGTTTGGTCAATTGCGTCTGTAGTTCCTCTTGGCGTGTTTCTTTCCAGGTCACGATCCGGCTGCGTGCCTGCGCCGCGGCGGCCCAGACGGAGTTCGGATACAGCCGAATCAATTCCTCATACAGCTTCACGGCCCGCGTGCTGTCTGTCTGACGAAGACAATTGGCCGTCTGAAACAGCAGCCATTGATGGGCAGCGACATCTTCGGCTTCCACCGCCGCCAGCGCCATCTCGTAGTACCGAGCCGCTTCGTCGGGTTTTCCCGCTCGATACAAAATATTCGCCAACTCCGCCGGATACAATACCGCATCCGGCCGATCCGTCGCACGCAGCACATCAAACCCCGAAAGGGGTTGTTGTGGACCGGCGGCAGGTGTTTCGTGTTGGGGTGTTTCCGATGTCGCCTTTACGGTACCGATTCCTTCGGCCGCAGTATTTTCGGACGGCGTCATCGTGTTCGCTTCGCTCTGCGCCGGCGTCCCGAGCGACATCACCTGCTCGATCAACTGCATCAGCGAGACATCCTCTTCCTGAGGCGTTTGGACACTCACCGCCGAGGCCGTTTGCGTCATATATCGGTGACGCAATGCGCGGGACTCTGCCAACAGATCATTGGGATCGTCCGCCGTCAGTTCCGCCGCAGTGGCCGACGCCAGAAGCATCGCCGTGCCGCATATTCCGATGTAATATCGCATCTGTCTCATGGTCTGTTCGATTGCTCCAGCAACCCTGCATACGCCAGCGCCGCCCGGTCAAACGCTTTCTCTTGGGTATAAATCTCACCCAGAAGGTCATAGACTTCGCGACGAAGCGTCTCAACCTGAATATTCAGGTTGAGCACGTCCAAGCAAATCGCCTCGGCCTGTTTTTTGTTCCCGTTCAGCCAGGCAATCCGCGCCAGCAAAAAGGCCGCCCGCTGACTGTCGCGTCCCGCCGGCAAGGCGCCAATCGCCTCGTTCAGTTCGTTCCGCGCCGGCGTCAGTTCATCGTTATGCACATAACATTCGGCCAGTTCCAGCGAAAGCTGCGCACGCAGCCGCGACTCGGCGACAAACGGAACCCTTCGCCGCAGCATCGAGATCGCCGTCGAAGGCAGATCGATTTGCCGGTACAGCCGCGATTTGGCCAGCATCAGTTCGACCGAATCGTCCTGACTGAGCCGCGCTTCAGGAATTCCCTCAAGGATATTCAGCGCCGCCACATAGTGGGACTGTTTCATTTCCGCGTTGGCCAGTTCAAGGATGATGCGAACATAGTCCCGATTGCTCAGTTTGGCCCCCAGCGCCATTCGCAGCGTCTCGGCCGCTTCGACAAAGCGCCCCGTCTCGATATACGCCTGCCCCAGCATATAACACGTCTCCGGCAGCCGACTGTCATTCAGATCGGTCATCAGTTCCAGCGTTTGGGTCAGCCACGTGACGGCCTTGTCGGCCTGCCCCTGTCGAAAAACACACGTCCCCAGCCCGAATGCTGAGCGCCGCCGCGCCGCCTGACTGACATTCAGATAATAGACCCGCTGAAACATCTCGGCGGCCTCGCTATAGCCGCCGTTGTTCATCGTCGCCTCGGCCAGCGCAAGCAGCGCCTCATCCAAAATTTTAGCGTTCGGATAACGAATCAGCAGTTCGTTCAAATCGGCCTGTGCGCCAGTGTAATCGCGAAGCTCCGTCTTGATGCGGCTGGAGCCGAGCAGCGCATACGGCGCCAGCGGATTGTTGGCATATTGTGTCGCCAGCAGCTTATACTCGCCCATCGCCGTCGGCGCTTGTTCGGAGAGTGTGTAGAGTCGTCCCAGGCAATAATGAGCATTCGGTGTCCGGTGGTCGCCGCGATACCGCAGCATAAAACGCTGCCACACTGCAATCGCCTCCTGCGTCATCATCGCATTCAGCGAGTCGGAATCCGCAAATTCGGCCGGGTCGTACAACTGTGCCGTCGCCCCGTCAAACCGCCAGAACAGCCCCGCCGCACCGGCGGCGACCTCGGCCAGATAGTTGCGTTCTACCTGCGGCAAAAACAGCGTCGTTCGCTGCTGCCGAACGGACGCAGGCAGGTCGCTCAATATCAGATTGATCTCGGCTTGGGCGGCGTATTGCTGAAACAACTGCTCCAGCGGGGCATCCATCGCGTATGCCGACCATCGCAATCCGATGGAGCGGCTTGGATCAAACTCGATTTTCGGTGAAACGACTGACTGCGATAGAGGCTCAATGCCCGCTGTCAAAATAGCGATTAACTGGGCCTGATCCGTCACCGCAAACGTATGCACCGGCTGGGAATCCGACCAGAGTACCCCCGGCAGGTCGGCGTCCAGATTATTCGCCCGAAGCAGATCGCGCGTCAGTGCCTCGGCGGCCAGAAAATAACAATCCGCCTCGACAATCAACGGCAGTTGATCCTCGATGGTTTTCAGCAACGCCATCGCCGTGAAGGCGTGCCGACGCGCCTCGGCAAAACTGCAGTTATGAGCCTGAATATACGCCAGATTGTAATGGGTCAACGCACGCACCGCCGGCCAGCGGCTGTTCAGCGCACGGTCGAACAACTCCGCAATCACAGCCTGTTCCTGAGACTTCTGAAGGCTCAACGCCATTTGCAGCGTCAGCCAGTCGGCCAACGCCTCATTCTCCGGCGTGCGTGTGGTCAGATTCCGCCGCAGCCGCTCATAGACGTAGGCCGCTTTGTGATAGTCCTTTGCGGCATAAAACGCCTCGGCAGTCTGCAGCGAAACCGCCTCGTCCAACGCCTCGGCCGTATGCCGCCCCAAGTCGATTCTGTGCAGCAGCGTCGCCGGGTCCGCCGCGTCCTCGACTTGCGGCAAAACGGGAGGGGCGGGTTCTGACGACTGGGTTTGAGTTAGTGTCCCGGCTGAAACTCCGGTAATACCCGCCGGCCGAAAGACAAGATAAACAAGAATGCCGGTTAATACAACCAGATTCACAATCAGGACAAACTGCGTCAGGGTAAATGATCCGCTGCCCTTGCGGTACGCCGCAGCGGGCACAAGGTCCGACACTTCAGAGCGGTAACGTTCTTCTTGTCGAATTTCAGACAAATCCCCGCCGAAAACATCGAGAGTCGTTACGTCCAGTTTTACGGCGTCACCGAATAACTCGGACAAGTTCGGAATAGCGGCCTTAGACCCCGAATTGTGCTCTTTTTTCTGGCTCATTTTTCCTGTCAGGTTCGTCGCATCGAGCAATTTAAGCGCAATATGCGTTCAATGACCATCGGAGCAAAAAATGTGCCATTAATAAAAAAACAATACTACACGACAACAAATGCCGATTGATCGCTCAATAATGAGGATATATGGATCCCGCTGAATTGCATCCGCTGCCATCTGTCTGGCTTTTATACACAGGAGTTGCGAACGCTTTACATCAGGTTTTCGCGGTACCAGTGGATGGCTTTTTCGAGGCCGTGCCGGAAGGGGACGACGGGGGTGTAGCCGATGAGGGCCTTGGCTTTGGCGATGTCGGCCAAGGAGTGTTTGACGTCGCCGGGGCGCGAGGGTGCGTAGCATGGGGCGACGGTGTTGCCGGTCATGTGGTTAATCAACTGAATGATGGCATTGACGGTGATTTTGTCGCCGCAGGCGATGTTGACCACTTCGCCGCCGGTTTTCGGGGCGCGGGCGGCCAGCAGGTTGGCGTGGACGACGTTGTCGATGTAGGTAAAGTCGCGGCTTTGCTCGCCGTCGCCATAGACGGTCGGGGACTGGCCGCGGAGGATGGCCGTGACAAAGGCGGGGATCGCGGCGGCGTACTGGCTGGTCGGGTCCTGATAGGGGCCAAAGACGTTGAAGTACCGCAGCGAGATCGTGTCCAGCCCATAGACCTGCGAAAAGACGCTGCAATAGTATTCGCCGAACAGCTTGGCGGCGGCGTAGGGGGACTTGGGGTTGGTGATCATCGTCTCGACCTTGGGCATCACGGGGCTGTCGCCGTAAGCCGAGGAACTGGCGGCATAGACAAAGCGTTTGATCTTGCTGTCGCGTGCGGCCAGCAGCAGCGTGAACGTGGCGTTGACGCAGTGCTGGTGGGTCACGTCGGGTTCGTCCACGCTGCGGGGCACGGACGGGACGGCGCCTTGATGCAGGACAATGTCGATATCCTTCATCGCACTGCGGGCGGCGTCGGGGTCGCCCATATCGGCTTCGATAAAATCAATCTTGTCGAGGATGCCGTTCAGGTTGCTCTTTTTGCCGGTCAGCAAGTTGTCGATGACGCGGACCGCGGCGCCCTCGGCGACGAGGCGGCGGCAGAGGTTGGAGCCGATAAAGCCCGCTCCGCCGGTTACGAGAACGTTTTCAGCCATTGTCATATCCTGTCAATGTTGCAATTAAACGGTTTGCCCCATCGGGACGCGTTGGTATTCCTGATACGCCCGGTTGACCTCGCGGAAGTAGCCGCCCTTGCGTGTACGGACGCCCATCAGGACGGTGCCAAGGGTGTTGGCATTAATGTCGCGAAGCTCGCGGAGGATACGCATTGCTGCGCCGCGGTGCGTCGTGGCGGCGTTAAAGACCACGATGGTTCCGTCGGCGTTGGCGGCCAGCACTTTGGCGTCGCTGACGAGCATGGCCGGACCGTCGATCAGGACATAGTCGAACTGATCCTTGCAGCGGGCCAGCAGGGTCTTCATCCGGTCACCGTTGAGCAACTCGGCGGGGTTGGCCGGAAGCGGGCCGCCGTCAATGAGGAACAGGCCTTCGATGCCGCTGGGGCGGATGATCTGTTGTTCGTCGGTACACTGGCCCATCAGGAAGTTGCTCAGGCCGTAGTCGGCCTGCTTCGCGGACGAACCGTCGGTTTCGGCACGCGGGAACAGGCGACCGGTCATCGGACGGCGGAAATTGGCGTCGACGATCAGGACGCGCTTGTCTTCGCTCAGCAAGGTGCTGGCCAGGTTGACGACGACAGTGGTCTTGCCGTCGCCGGCCGAACTGCTGGTGACCAGGAAGGTCTGATGCGGCTGGCCGCCGGGGCCGGAAAGTTTGAGGTTGGTGCGCAACTGACGGTAGCACTCGCTGGTGATCGAATACGGGGCCTGCCGAACGACGTGATAGAGATCGACGTCTTCAACGTCCTCATCATCGTCGGTGTGGCAGACCATCCCCATCAGCGGGACCCTGATATGGCGCATCACGTCGCTGGGGGTGCGCAGCAGGTCGTTGAGCAGCTCAATGGCGAAAGCCAAACCGAGGCCGGCCAGCAAACCGAGCACAAAGCCGCCGGGGAAAAAGATCTGCCATCGCGGGAAGCTGACTTCGGTCGGTTCGAAGGCGAGGCCGCCGGAACGCAGCTTGTGAATGACCGGATCGCTGTACAACGCATTGAGCTTTTCGATCAGCAGGTTCATTTCTTCCAGCAGCTGCTGCTGTTCCTCACGCTGGGTGTCGTAGCGGGCAAAATCAGCACGCACCCTGTCAAGCTCCCGGTATTCTTCCTGTGCGTTCTGGATCTGCCGCGTGATTGTATCAAGCTGCTGGGTCAGTGCGGTCATGCTGTCCTGTGCGTTGCGGTAGTCGGAAAGACGGTAAATTTCCGCGATCTCGCGTTGGCGATAGGCCAGATCCGCCTGCATCTGCTCAAGTGCGGCGCGGGTTTGTTTGACCGTGCGGTGTTCTTCGCCGAATCGAGCCAACTGACGCTCCAGTACCGGTTCCGTGGACGCGATGTTGGCTCGCATCTGTCGGGCGATTGGATCGCGCTCGATCTGCTCGCGCACGACATCGTCATATTCGACCGCCGTGGCGCGTTCGCGCAGCGTGGCGATAACGCTTTCGAACCGAATTTTTTCAGCTTCCAACTGATTGAAGCGTTTTTCGACGTCGGCCAGTTTTTCATCCATATAGTCGCGAAAGCTGCCGCGGTCGCCGACGTTCAGACGCGCAAACCGCGTGCCGGCGCGAATGCTGTCAAGGCTTGATTCAACCTGCCGTAAGTTTCGCTGAATCGCGTCGCGCTGGCGGATGCGTTCGGCCAGTTCATCACTGATGCCGCTTCGGGCCAGCTCGCGCTGATTACTCAGAAACAGCCGGACGGCGGTATCGACAATATCCTTGGCCTCTTTGGCGCTGGCGCATCGCATCGAGACCACGATAAAGTTGTAGTCGCGCGGCGCCGAGACGCGGAAGTTACTTTCCAGATCGCTCATCGCCTTTCGCACGGCGTCGGCCTCGGACGCGACAGCGCCGGCAGCATCCACTTGGGCATACTGCCTAAACCATCCCGTCTGGCGAATCGCATCTTGACGCAGCATTTCCTGCAGCATATTCCGCTGGGTCATCTGGGCAGCTTTCGTCGCGCGGAATTGATAGTAGATGTCCCGTTGCGGCTGCGCGGCGTTGATCTGGGTCGGGTCCTGCTGGATGGGAGACAGGACTTCAATCTGCGTCATGGCCGTATAACGCGGCATATACCGGCGGAACAAAAACCATGAGCCGCCGCCGATGAGCGTGCCGAGAATAGTCAGCGACACAATCAGGAGTATGTGCCGCCGCAGGATGCCCAGAATCTCTTTAGGCGTAATGGCTGAGGCGGGCGCGGTTCTGACCATGGCGCCGACCGGCGGCGCGGCGATAGGACGCTGTCCGAGCAGTGCGTGTGCTGGATTGACACGTTGTATTGGATTATCCATAAATCTGTTCTCCGGAACGGGATTCTTGATTTTCTCTGAATTTACATATTCGTCTGCTGCTGCAACGAAGCAATACGTTCTTCTATATTTTTACGATCGGTTTCGGAAACTTGAGCGGGCGTCTGCAACGCTTTTTGAAAATTCTCCAGAGCCGCTTGCGTCTCGCCAAGCGATGCGTGGACAAGCCCAAGGTGATTGAAGACCTCCCACGGAACCGCCTGTCCATGAACATCATAAAGATGAAGCGCCCGCAGAAGATTTTGTTTGGCCTGCTCATACTGTCCGGTTTTGAACTGGGCAAAGGCGTACGTATCCAGATACGTCGGATTGCCCGGATCGGACTGGTGGGTACGGCGGGCATACTGGACGGCCTGGTCGAGACGTTCATCGTTAATGATCATCAAATACGCCAGATTGTTAAGGATTGAGGCATTGTTCGGAACGTGTTCCAATATCTGCTCAAACAAGTCCATCGCCTGCGTCATATACGCCCGGTCGGCGGTCTTGAGAAAGGCCTGCACGAGGAGATTGGCTTTTTTAAGCGCCAAATTGTTCCAATCGGAACTTCCGGCATCGGTGAGCGCAAGGCTCTTGTCAATCCATTCCAGCCCTCGGTTGAATTGCTCGTTGTGCAGCGCCAGACGGTAGTTTAGCAGCATACCCGGCAGCGTGTCCCGATTGCTCTGTATCCACTGCATCGCCACGTCCTGCCCGACGGTTTTGAGCATCATCGATAGCGCCGAATCCTGAAATATATCATAGGCGCCCGATTTGTCCAGAGCGGTCAGGAAAAGCGTCTCGGCCCTGTCCCTTTGCCCCTGCTTGAACTGCACCTGGGCCATGTGGGCATAGGCAACTGCCGCGATGGGCGTATCAATCATCTCGGACGCAACGGAAATCGCTTCATTGTATTGCCGATTTTCCGTCAACGCGATCAGATAAATATCCAGCAGGGTCGGGTCGATGTCGCCCTGCTGACGGAGCATGTCCCATGCCTGTTTGAGGTACTGTACCGCTTTGGCGGGCTGATTTTGGGAAAGATAAAACCGTCCGGCCCGCATCGGCCAGAAGGACGCATTGGGATACAACTGAAGGGTCTGGGTGTAAAACCGCTCCAGATCGTTCACCCGGTTGTTCGTGATATAGAGCGATTCGAGCATCTGCCGCATTTGCAGGGGCGCCTGTGCACCCTGCAGGCCGGAGACCAATTCGCCGATAGCGGCGTCAATCTGTCGCAGTTCGCTATAGAGGGTTGCCAGGTCCATGCTGACGACGGGATTGGGCGTCAGACCTTTGCTGCGCTGCAGGTCTTCGATTGCCCGGCTGGGCTGATTCATCAGCCGGTAAATACGGCCGCGCAGACGCCACGCGCCCGCGTTGTTCATATCCGATTCAAGATACCGGTTGGTCAGCGTCAGGGCGTCATTCAGGAGGCCATCGGTCATTTTCGACCAGGCTTCCAGCAGCAAGACAAGCTTTTCGTCCGGATGCCGTTCCTTGAAACTGGCCAGCTTATTGCGTGATTCTTCGGCGTAACCGCTGTCCAGATACTTTTGAATCAGCCATAATTCGTCGTCTTTTTCAAGGTCGCGTTGCGACAGCAAGTCGAGAAAGTCTTTCAATTCCGAACGGTCGCCCGTGCCTTCGGCGGTCAAGACCAATCCGCGCAACACGTTGATATTTGTCGGGTCGGCCTGATGCCTCGTTTTAAGAATCTCTTCGGCCTTGTCATACTGGGCATTTTGCAGATAGTAACGCCACAGCAGATTGTCATCGTCGCGAAGAAGTTCTTCGGCTCTATCGCTCTGCTGCGTCTGGCGCAGGAAGTCGGCGTAGGCGGCCTTTGCGGCTTCATTGTCCGGATCCATCGTAATGGCCTGCATATACGCTCTGTCGGACAGTTCGATCAAGCCGCTTCGTTTGGCGACGTCACTTTCGGCTTTGGCTATCCGCAAAGCCATATTGCCGAGCATGACCGCATTCGCCGTGGTGGGTTGGGTGCGCAACAACTGCTGACGGATCATCAGAGCGCGATCGGGGGCCTGTTCACTGATGATTTCGGCATACACGCTCTGGAGCTGCCAGTCGTTGGGGTTCAGGACGATGGCCGTGGTGATCGCTCCCAGCAGCTCGTTTTGCTGTTCGGAGGTCAGACGCGTGCCAAGCGCGCTGTTTCGGTGAAACAGAAGGGACGCATGATTTTTGCTGTAAAGGCTGTTGATGGGATCCATCTGGATCGCCCGTCGGCTGTTTTCAACCGCGGTGTCGAGATTGTCCAACTCCTGATAGATGTGGCTTTTGAGATAATACCCGAAGCTGAGCAGAGGCCTGATGGCCAGTGCGTCATCGACCCGCCGCAGAGCAAGGGAATAATTTTCTTTGAGTAGTTCCACCTGAGCAGCGGCGAGATTACCTTCGCAGCCGTCCAGGTTACGGCTGCGATAAATACGCCATAGGGCCTCGGCGGCGTCGCCATCTCTGCGTTCCAACGCAAGGCTGAACTGTTCGGCGATTACGTCGGCGTCATTGGTTTTGTCGGCGGCGGCGGCTTGATTGAGCATTTCAAGAGATTTGTCAAACTCTCCCTGTGACCGGTAGAAAGCGGCTTTGGCAAGCGCCCGTTGTTTGGGATTTTGGATGTTCTCGGCGGCTTGAAGCTGAAGTTCGGCATTGCGCGCGACCGGAATGGCCAATGGATCCGGCTCATCGGCACACAGACGAAGCAGGTAAATAGGCTGTGTGCCCGGACGCTGCGACAGGTACGCGTCCAGCAATGCGACCGCGTCGTCTTTTTTGTTCTGCTGTAGATAATGAATGCAGGCCGAGCGTAAAAGCGACTCGTCGATCCGATCCGG
Source organism: Phycisphaerae bacterium (assembly GCA_012729675.1). GTDB lineage: Bacteria > Planctomycetota > Phycisphaerae > Sedimentisphaerales > Anaerohalosphaeraceae > T3Sed10-213. The sequence continues at coordinate 40,378 of JAAYCR010000051.1, forward strand.
CGCCGCGGAAATAACCTCAAACAATAACTGCTGTTGCCGATCGCGAAGGGTATTAAGGCTGTCGAGCATTGCTTGTTCGGGATCCTGCTCCTCCGCTTCAAGCTGTGCCAGCTGCCGCGTAGTTTGTACGATCCGGGCCGAGACCCATCTTAGCTCCAGAACGTTTCTTTCGGTGCTTCCCTCGGGAAGGGCCTCAAGGGCAGTCGTGATTCGGTCGGCGTCATGAAGGGCCAGGGCGGCGTCAAGGATGAGGTTTTGGCTGCGCGCCGAGACGCCATAACGCTGCTGGTGCATCTGAGAAAAGTTCATCACCCTATCCCATGCCTGAAAGCGGGCCATAATGTCGGCATAGTCAAGGATAAGCGAAGGCTTGTCCAGTATGGCGCGCGTACGGCTGAACAACTTTTCAAGGAACTCGCGCTGCAGACCGAATTGATTGTCGTCTTGAGCGATGCGAGCCAGCACTATACACAGGACCGGATCGATGGACGAAGCCTGTTCGGGGACATCCAACGCCTGGGCCTGTTCGTAGGCGCGATACAGCAGACGTGCGGCTCGGTCCTGTTCGCCTTTGGCCAGCGCCAGAATCCCCTCCCATTGCTGCACGGTCATGTGCTCGCTGCTGCCGAAATACTGGCCGATCTGTTCGACCAGCGGCTCGGCTTTTGCAATCCATCGCCGCGCGTCGGCGGAACGGTCCAATGCATGTTCGAGATAACAGCGGGACAAAAAGACATTCAAGGCGTTTCGATAAGCCATGGTGCGGCCCTGTTGCGGACCGGGAATAACCCGTACACACGGCTGGGTCGCTATGTCTTCAGCCAGAGCAATTGCGTCTTCCATCGCCGCCGTATCGTCGAAGGCCGAGCCTTTGCGATACAACAGCGAAGCCAGACGGAAACCGGGTTCAAATTTGCCAGGCGCCAGCCGTGCGGCCTGTCGGGCGGCTTCAATCGCCCGATTCAGCTCCGCCTCGGCCGAGGAGCTGCCCGGCAGTTCGTAGGCCTGCGACAAGACCGTCAGCAAGTCGGCGTTCGGCGCAGTGGCTTGGATGTGTTGCTCCAGTTCAGCGCGGAGGGCTTCGACCTTTTCGGGGTCGTTTCCGACCATCAGAATCTCATGGCGGTATCGAACGGCCAGTGCCGCAGCCTTGTTGTCGGCATTTTGGACGGCCTGGTCCAGTTTTTCCAATGACTCCTGTCGCGCTCTGTCGCGGGCATTCAGCAAGCCGGCTTGAGCGTCCAATTCGCCACGCAGGAGGATCGCCTCGGCCATATACCCGTAGTGTGAGGATACGGTGGGTTCCCGTTCGATGAGCGTTTCAAATCTTTCAATCGCCTGTGTCAGGAATTCCCGACGCTCGGCTGTTCCGCCGCGCTGAGCGATGGCCAAAGCGGCCCGCCCGTGCGCCAGCAGCATCTCGGTGTCCACGTCAACGCCTTTTTCACGGCATATTTTGATCAGTTCCGAGGCGTTGTCATGCACATTTTTCCAAGCCTGCCAGGAACCGCTGTCGGCCATTTCATAGAAATAGCGTTGTATTTCGCGGCGCGCGGGAATATTCTGGGTATCGATATTGATGACGGTGTTCCAGCAGCTCATCGCTTTGGGCCAGTTGGCCTCGTGGTTTTCGTTATGAATCAGATGGAAATCGGACATTTCAAAAAGTCGTTCGATCTTCCAGGCGTCGGTTTTGCCGTAGGCGAAGGCCCTGCCGAAATACCGCTCGGCGGCCTCGTAGTCTTCTGCGGCCAGCGCTTGACGGGCTTTTTCAAGGTTGGTTTCGGGGTTGCGGCCGGACAAATACCGAATCCCCAGCGCACCGACGCCGATGGTACACACCGCCAGAAAAGCAACTGCGATGATAACGACTTTTTTATTCAGCTTTTTTGCCATAACTTAAATCTCTCCAAAGGATTTCAAAACGCCCCGACAAAGACATATCGCCAGCTCTATTGACCAAACGTTCCCAATCCTTTTAATGTTCTGAGGGTTCGATTGTTTCGTGTTCCTCTCGGTTGGCGGAGTCCCAGTCGGGCCAGTGGCCCTCTTCCAGCGCCGGCAGGAGCACCGGAAGGAGTTCTTCGGACGCCTTGACCATTTGTTCGCGATTGGGATAGACGCGACCGAAGGCATCCACCCCGTAAAACTGCCACTCGACTTTTGAAAAGTACGAGTACTTGCTCAAAAAGTTTTGCGATAGATACATGCGTGTTTCGGTGCGGCTGCCGCTGTATTGTCCGTTGACGTGGAACAGATAAGCGACATGGAATTCTACGGTCGTCGCCAGCGCCGAGCCGCCCGTGCCGGTGAACAGGATGTTCTGGTATCGAAGCGTCTGGGGCTGTCCCCCACCTCGTACCAGTGTCGCGGTATCGACATAGCCGGCCTTGCGCCGGTTGCCCCCGCCCACATAGCACTCATCCGGCACGTGCGGAACCATATCCGGGTCGCCGGTATAGTAGGTTACAAAGATCGAACAATACCGCAGCGGGCTGGTCGGCTCGGCGTCGGGGTCCTCAATGATCCATTGCAGGTAGTCCTCGGTTCCGAGCGTGGCCAGAATGTCGGCGTTGTCGATACGAGTCTTGTTTCGCACGACAAACGGCAGCAGCGCCGCTTCGTCCATCTCGTGCAGGCTCTGCTTTAGCGGCAGAGGGTACTTGGTCAGATGCCAACCCAGCGCCTGAATCACCAACGACTTGGTCGTCGCCGCAGTCAAGAGCAGCACCGTACAGACCAGAAAGGCCGGGTGGAGATAGGCTTTGAGCAGTGTTTTCATCTGCGAGCCTCCATACCGGGACCTTGTCCGCGTCGGACAACAATAACGTCTTCGGTTATTTCCCCTGCCTCTTCATCGACAAAGAGGTTGCCCATCAGCCAGGCGATGCCGCCGTAAAAGAGAAATGCCAGCGGCAGCATCAGCATCCCGAGCAAGTCGTGATAGACGCCCTGTGCGTATTGCGGATCCCAGAAGATATAAATCAGGGCGGTGATCAGCACGCGAATAACATTACAAAGCACCGCAATCGGGATGGTGGTGATCAGCAGAACCAGCCGCTGCCAGAGCGGACGGTCGTGCAGATACGCCATCGCCACACCCAGCGCGACAAACGCCATCAGCAGCCGCATCCCGCTGCACGCCTCGGCCACCTGCAGGCTCGGCTCCAGCGGAACGCCGCGGTACAAGACATCAATCACCACGCCGCGCAGCGAAGCTTCAAGATCGGGAATAACGTTCAGCACGACCGCGGCAGTCTGGGCGGCCAGCCCCTGCATCGGCTGTGTGATCTGTGTATAAAGCCGTCCCGGCAGGGGAACCGCAAAAAACAGGTAAGCAATCGGCAGCCAGGTCTGTTTGAGCATTGCCCAGCCCCCCACGAACAGGGTCGTTGCCCCGATGGCGGCGATGAATATCAGCGGGTCGCCATAGGAAAACTTGAACTGAATCGTATTGAGCCAGTACACCATCAACAGGAGAATCAGCGACCCCAAGCCGAAAAACCAACTGGTTCGCGGAGTAATGTCGAGTATTTTGTGCCGATTCTGGTGCAGAAAATACAGACTGAACAGCGGAATCAAAAAACCGTGCGACCAGCTCGGATCGGACATCCAGCGGCTGACGGTCTTGCTGATTTCAATGTGGAAGAACCAGCCCAGCAGACCGGCAAGGATCGCCAGCTTGACATAGACAGACAGATCAAGCTGCCCCCATCCCGCTATTCGCGGCTCGGCGGCTTGTACCGTCGTGTTTGAGGTTTCTTCGATATAGGTCATGACTGTGACGCGCTAAAAACGATTAATCAAAAAAATGTATCACTGAATGTGCGTCCGAAGTGCCGGTCCGCAAAGTTGCGGTCATAGATAAAACCAAAGCCGTAGGTGGCGCGGAAGGCGTTTCGCAGGACTGCCTGCCAGCGGCTCGTGCCGTGCGTACCGACGTTGATCAGGTCGTTGGGCTTGATGAAGAAGTCAGGCTGCTGGCCGCGGGCGATCTTCTGCAAATCCACCAGGACGGTTTCTTCCTGCATCAGTCCGGCGTCGTTGCGCCCGATGCGGCGGACGACCTCAACCTTTTTCGGCCAGGCAATGGCGTTCAGACCGCCAGCGGTGGCAATCGCCTGTTTCAGCGTGATGGGCCGTCCGGTAATCGGGATCGCGCCTTGGGCGTTGACATTGCCCATCACCCAAAACTCGCCGATCAAATCCACCGGCACGGTAATCCGGTCGCCGGGACGAATGACAACGTTGTAACTCGGATCGCCGGCCAAAAGTCTATCCACGGGGATTTTGATCACCCGGGTGTTCGTTGCTGTGCGTCCGAGGTCGTCCCGACCAAAGTCGCGGGATATCGGCTGCGGCTGGATATCGTCCCGCCGAATGACCGGCGGCGCCTCGTCCTGAACAGAGTCGATGCCGTCCAGGGACTTGGGTATCCATTGGCCGTCTTCAAAAACCCATTCAACTTGCGCGGGGTTCTGCGCCAGCGACACCCGCGGCTGTGCGGCATTCGCCGGTTTAACGACATCAAGCGTGCCGAGACCATCGGGAATCGCCAAGGCCTCGAGTTCCCGACGTCTGGACGGTTCGGACGAGGAAATGGTCAGCCCCTGCGGCGAAAGAACAACGGACGGGGCGATCATATCGAGCAGTTCTTCTTCAGGCGATACGGTCGGGGCTTCCGGTTCGTAAGGTCTCAGGTCAAATACCTCTCTCTGGGGATGCTCCGTCACGTCAGGCGTTCTGCCGAGCAAGGCGGGAGCGGCACGATCGACTACATCCCGTGAGACATAGATATAGCTGACATTGAATTCCGAGACGCCGCCGGCCTGCGCGATCGCGTCGGTCAGACGGAACGTATAGCGGGGAAACCCGAAGCGTGCCGATTGGCCAATGCCCTGACCGACGATGGAATACACGCGCGATTGCGATTGGACCAGTGTTACGGTAACCGCGGGTTCTTTGAGAATCGTCGGCGATAGGATATTGCCCAACTCCTGCTCTAATTGCAGTTCGGTCAGGCCGGCGGCCTGCACCATGCCCACATCCGGGATCGAGACGCGCCCGGTCTCCGTGACAACATAATCGTTGACAAAGGCCTGCCCGTCCTGAAACAGCTCAAAAATATTGATGCGGATCACGTCCCCCGGCCCAAATACATAATCCGTTTCGTAAACGATTAAATCCTCCGGACGCGGCTCCTCGGCGCCGTCATAGGTCGGGGAGGGCTCATCGGCAACGCCCAGCGTATCCAGAATCACATTGATGGCCGGTGTGGGTTCAAACCGACCCAGCTGGGTCGGATCCAATGGGTCGTTGTAGCAGCCGGAGAGACCGAGGATTAATATCGCCGCAACTGCAGTCCTTAAAATTATGTTCATCATAGTCCATTTATCCCTAAGGGTCCTGTCGTTGTTTTCTATGTGCCGTTTGTCGAACACACTAAAAGTCTGTCCATCATAGAGTTAGAGGTCTCTTTATGCAACCTTCAAACACAAAAAAAAACACACAGATTATATCGGCGTTTAACGCGGCGCAGTTAATCTTCTTTTTTCGGCAATTATCGATAAAAGACCCCAAAAATAAAGACGAACTTCCCTGCTCAAAACAAATTACACATTTCTCTATACCCAAAAAACAGAAAGAGAGTTCGAATAAGCCGACGAAAACCACGCGGTTTCGATAATAAGTGGTTTTATGTACAGGGCATGTCTGGGCTATATTTGTCTCCTTTTAGTCCGCTTTTGGTAAATCTTGAACAGAAGTTGCCTTGATCGCTTCGAAATCCGTATTTTCGAGACGCTTTTTGCACCGTGCGGCTTGGTTTCTCAGGATGCGATCATCCGCGGCCTGTGCCTCAGAAAGGCGTTTTTCAAGGTTGAAATCGGGATTATTGCCAAGCACCCCATATAGACGACACAAAATAACCTCAATTTTATTCCGAACCGAGGCGACCCGGCACCCCAGTGCCTGAACAAGGAATTGCGCCGCTTCGGGAATGGTGATGCCGGTTTGCAGAATGACGTCCGGAAGCTCATGGTCGGGGGTATAGGCCATGCCCACCGCCAGCCGAATGGCGTCGATATGGTCGGGCAACTCGACCCCGGCCATAATCCGGTAGGTCTGAATATAGTCCCTCAGTAGCCGCAGCCAGCGATGGTCGGTCGTGAAGGCGTTATACGACAATTCGCTGTAGCGTTGTCGCCGCGGGCGGCCGTTTTTATCGAAATACCGCAGGCGACGACCGTGGTAATAGATTTCCACCGCGTCCAGCAGCGCGTCCAGCAGGGCTTCGCCCGAAAAACCGCTGAATTTGACCCCGTTGGGCGGGGTTTCCTTGTCGCCGAAGTCGCGATCGCAGACGGTGCGGATCAGGCCGTCCTGATGGTGGGCGACGACGGGCGTGCCGCCGGCATGGGCCTCCTGCTGGCTGATGCCGCACGGCTCGCCGACTTCCCCGCCGGAGGGCATCACGAAATACTGGCTGCCGACGTACAGATTGCGATACAGCGACGGCGACAGCGACCCTTCGGGATAGTAGGCAAATCGCCCCTGAAATTCGGGCATAGCGGCGATGCGGCGAAAGTGCATATCATAGCGGCGCCCATCAAAGCTGTCCTCGACGCGCCCGCAGATAACGTATTGAATGCGTTCATCCCGTGACAAGAAATATTCCAGCACAGTCGGCCCCATCATTTTCCACGGTTCGTATGTCACATAACGGTGGCCGCGGTCTTCATACACTTTCCAGTCCACCAACAGCTCAAAGCCCTTCTGTTTGCAGACACGATGCAGCATCGAAAAGATGATGTGGTGCGTCTTGTCATCGTCGGGTTTGAGCCGGATATTCGGGTCGCCCTGCAGGGCGGGTTTGGCCAGCCGTTTGGCGTAGGCGTATTTGGCAAACAGACGCTTGCGGGCGGCCTTGTCATAGACTTCGAGAATGCTTTTTTTCGAGCGAAACCAGAACCGCTGGCGGGCGGCCATGTGAAACCCGTTGCGCCGTCCAAAGAAGCGACCCTGGGCTTCAAGCTTGTCAAAGAGCCAAGCGTGCTGAAAAACATTCGGCTCGGCCAGAATGCGGCGTTTCATCGCGCGGCTGACCGTGCTGATGTAGTCGGAGGTCTTGAGCATAATTGACATCAGATCGATCCGCGGGCCGCACGGGCCGAACGGGTCCAGACACACATCCGAATGCCCGACGGCGTCCAGCCCGATAATCAGGCTGTAATAGTACCGCTTGAACGGGTTGGCCTCATCCATCACGATACAATAGGACGGGTGCGGGTTGTGCATCATGCTCCCGACGCGCGTCCGGGCAAAGTGCGGGTCTCCGTGAAAGTCCGGCCAGCGCTTCAGATAAGCCGGCAGCAGCCAGGTTGGCCATTCGTTGGTCTGGATGATCGACGGATAATAATTGTACGCACGCAGCGCCTCCAGCGCCCCCTGCGACAGAATGCGGGTGCGGCGCAGTTTGTCCTCGCAGGTGAAACCGCCGTAAGGGGCATCCATATACTTGGCATTCTCCAGATACAGCACCTCCACGCGGGAGCGTTTGCCATGCTTGATACGCAGGAGGTTGCTGCGCAGGATATTGACCACGTCCGGCGTGGTGTTGCGATGAATGCTCTGCGTGCTGTCGTCAAATTCGGGAAACTGCACGGTAAAACTGTGGCCGTCGTAACGCGGCGCGTAATTTTTGTGGATCCGCTCGCGGCTGGATTCATACAGCGGCGTAATGACAACCACGTGAAAGCCCATTTCACTGAGCACGTCGGCGATATCGGTGGTGTAGATGCCGACGCCGCCGGAATGGCCGCTGAATTGCGATTCGGGCGAGACCAGAGCGATGGTTCCCAGACTCATTCCGTGAAGAATATCCGCCGCCGAGCGGCAGACAAACGCTTCAAACTGATCTTTTTCGTTGACGGCGATGCGCATCAGGTGTTCGATGATGGCCTGCCGCCGCGGCGCATCGTTTTCGCTGATCTCTGCCAGCAGACACGCTAACGCGGTGTGGCCGGTTTGATTTTTCTTGTATATCCACGTCGCCAGCGTCACGAACAGTTCGCTGAACTGCGCAAAACTGTCCTCGCCCGAATCGGCCGCGGCCAGAAACATCCGCGCCGCATACGCATAACGAATGCGGTCCTCTTTGCCGTAACGCTGATAGCGCAGGAAGGAGTCCAGCAATAGCTGCCGGCGCGTCGCCGCGTTGCTTTTATCCACAAATTCATAGACATGCGACGAAACCGGTTCCAGTACGCCGCCCAGTCCCAGATGAATCAGCTCCAGACCCGACCAGCATTCACGGTAGCCGCGTCGGGTCTTTCCCTCGGCGTTGTTGTACCGTTCGACCATCTCATAGACGCCGTCCGGCTTGAAGACCGAATGGTCCAGCAGCAGATTGAAGTCGCGGGCAACGGCCTGCTGACCTTCTTGGTAGGCGTTCGGAAAATTAAAGACACACAGAAAGATTTGTTTCTTGTAGATGCGCAAGAATGCGGCAATACGCCCGTTTCCGGTGCTTAACGGAATCAGCCGGCCGCGTGTAAAGACCGGGTGCTCGTCGGCAAACTGCCACAGCCCACGCAGGTATTTGCCGAACCCCTGAAGAATCGGGTAATGGGCCAGAATATGGTTTCGCGTGCGGGCCTCTTCGTGCCACGGATGGCGAAAGCGATTGTTGACCCAGTGTTTCCAGCACTCAGTATAGGCGATGTCGAAGCGATGGGACATCGAGCCGGCCTCCGGTCCGGGCAGACGGCTGATGTGATACATCATCGGGCCGTAACTGCTGAACGTCAGGAAAGCGGCCGTCGGCCAGATCATATTCTGATAATTGCTGGCCGGCGATTCCTCGTCGTGGCTGTTAAAGAAGGTCAGCGTCTGGCCGCCGGCGGTTTGATAGATGGTTGACAAATACTTCAGGTTGTCGTTCAACCCCAGCGGCGCATCCGGCGTCTGTCCGCTGCGAATCGATTCCATATTCTTAATCAAAGAGTTATATGGAATCGTCCCCGCCTTGAGCATGCGCGCCTCGTTGCCGTGCCATTGTTCCGAATAGGCCAGCAGCGCGTTGGGTACGGTCTTCTGAATCTTGTAGCACATATACAGCAACGGGATATTCGGCTCGTCGGACCCGCGCAGATCGACGGGATCAAAGCCGCCGACGGTCACTTCGCCGAACAGGCGTGCGGCCCCGTGCTGACGCGGATCGACCGGAAAGACCGTGTCAAACCCGTGCCCGACGTCCACACGCAGACCGAAGCCCAGCCGCGTCAGTTCGATGCCGATCTCGGCCAGCCGCTCGACGTTGTCAAAGTCGCGCATATTGACCATAAAGCTGTCCAGCCACTCGCTCCATTCGCCGTCCCACCCGGCCCGGCGGGTCAGCACACCCTTGCTGTTGAGAATATACGCCGGAAAATGGTAGTCGTATTCGGTATTGGCGCGGGAAAAATGCGACAGCATACAGAGCAGGATTTTCATCCCGAGCGCATCGGCCTTTTTGCGCAGCCGCAGCAGCGCGTCGAGGCCGCCCAGGTCGCGGCGGACGGTCTTGCCGTCAAATACGGAAAACACCGACGGATCCGGCCCGGCCTCACCCGCCCAGCCCAGTTCCAGCGCCCCCAGCGGATACAGACGGGTATAGCCTTCTTTGCGGATATCTTCCAGTTGCGCGGCGATGTCGTCGAACGTCCCATAGACGAACAGGCCGTTCTCGTCTTTGACCGGCGACAGAGTGCTGTCGAGCTTAAGATTGAGCGTGTCGGCGTAAAAGCTCAACACCCGCTGACCGCGTTCGTCGGCGCTGGATTTAATCAGGCCGCAGGCCTGCTCGTGAAACTCTTCCCATTGCCAGGTCTTGCCGTCGTTGAGCGAAAACTGCACCGCGTAATGACACCAGCCGTTGCGGATCGGCAGCGCGGCGGTAAACCGCACCGCACCGGCGATAGCTCTGGATTGCGACTGGGCCATTTCGACCGGTTTTTTGCGATAGCCGTTCAGCGACCACAGCACCCGCGCGCGGATGTGGTCTTTGCGCACGGTGCGGGGCTTGGGCACATCGACCGTGATAACACGCGGCTCCGAACGCAAAATCGTCCGATTGACGCGGGACGGCGGAAAGTTGAACGGCCGGTCGGTCAGAATATCTTCCAGCAGCGAGCTTATCTCCAGCGTTATCCCCCGGCACACGCTCTTATCGGGATGGTTCCAGTAATACAGCGCCGAATATAGAAGGCGTCGGGCTTCTTTGACGTGCTTTTTGCGACGGATATGCTGCTGGAGCTGCTTGACGGCACTGCGTACGTCATCCGGCTCATCGGACAGCAGCATCTGTTCCATCGCAGCAAAGTCGGGCTCTTTGGCAAAAAAACTCAGGCGGTCGATCCATTTATGAATCCATCGGCCATGATCGTGAAACAGGTCGGTGCGGAGATTGCGGAAGCGGATGGACTGGCAGGCCGAGTGCGCCGACATCGCATCGATGGTCTCAGGGGTGCAGATGCGCACGGCCTTGAGCAGATTGCCGGGCAGATGATAGACGATGACAAGCCCGTTTTCATCTTGAAAGAGCGACTTAAAGCCCATCAACAGCCGTTCAGCCGATCCCGTCTGGAAAGACTTGTCAGGGCTAAGCCGCCCCACCGCATCGGTCAGCACCGCCTTGATCTTGGGGCGAAGGCGGGTTTTGGCGCCTTTGGCCGCCAGAAACAGCGCGACCACCGCGTCGGTTTTGGCCAGCCACCGCCAGAACTCGTCCAGCAGAATGATATTATCGGCCTGTTTGAGCGTTTCCGCCCAGTCCGGCTCATCAAACGCGCCGCCGGCGGCCTTCAGTTCCGACAGCGTCCCGGCCAGAATATCCTTGTGCGACTGCAGAAAACGCAGACTGTTCAGGCGGACTTCAGTGACGTGCATCGCCGGGCGGCACACGTGAAACAGCACTCGCTCCAACACCCCGACCAGCAGACAATGCCGCTGCATCAGACGTCGTTTTTCCGGCCGCAACAGTGCCCTATTGAGAATGATTTCATGCGGCATCAGCTTGGCCGTGCCCTGCTCAAAAGGACAGACGCGAAGCTGTATCCTCTTTTGAATAATAAGCTTATAGTAGGAGGGGGAAAATTTCTTAAACCGCCCAAGCGTATCCAGCAAGGCCGTTTCGAGCACTATTTTCTGGTCGTTGTCCAGCGACTCCACAACCGCCAACGGGCTGGTGAAATGAACCCTGCACGACGCATCAACATGGAACACCAGAACCGTGTCCATCCATTCCCAACGTATCTAAATCCCTTGTTTGCCGACTTGCAGTCCGTTACTGCCGTTAACCTGCCCGCCAGTGTAAGCCGAAAAGCGCTCCTTTGCAAGGCTTTTTCAGGAGTACCGCCTCAGACCCGCATCAAGCCAGAACATATCCCTCACCTCCGCACTGAAGGGCCGAAAGATCGTCAGCCGAATGCGTAAGCCTCCGGTATCAGTCCGGCTCCAATCAGGCACCACCTTTCTCAAATCTGCAACCGTAAATCTATCTTCCCCTATCCTCAACTGAGAACTGAGAACCTAACAAACAAGTCAATACGAAGCCCATCTCCTCCCTAAAAGAACAAGCCAACACGTAAACGACAAACGCTTAACAGTTGAATGTCGCGGTGTTTCAGGCCTGCAAGGCGTCCAGCGCCTCGATGACTTCGGGCAGATGGGTGTAGGCAGGGCCGCCGCCCATCATCACGGCCACACCGGCCGCTTCGAGAATCTGTTCGCGGCTCGCCCCGGCCGCCAGACACTTTTGCACATGCAGCCGAATGCAGGGCATACACTGAACGCCGATTGCGATGCCCAAGGCGATCAGTTCCTTCTGCAGAATGCTCAACGCCCCCTCGCCCATCGTCTTGCCAAACAATCCGCCAAACCCGGTGACCACCGGCCCGGCCTGTGCTTTCATTTTTTCAAAATCTTTGGCAAATTTATCCAGAAAAGCCTTTGTGTCCATCATTTTCTCCACTTACAAGATAACATCGTTTAAATACAATTTTATCGAACGCGAGTTCCGGTTTTGCAACCGTAAATCAGCGGCGTAATGCCGGCCTATGCGGTGGCCGCGGCGGCTTTTTGGCCGGGCTGACGGTCGGCGGGGGCGGTCTGCCCGCGAGAGACTATCACGCCGGTCGGGCATTTGTCCATCGCCGTCTGCGTTGCCTCGGACGGCGCGTAGCTTTCGTAGTTCATCTTCGCCAGATTGTCGGCGACGGTGAACAGATCGGATTGCTTGGCGCAAATGCCGCATCCGATACATCCGACCTTACAGAATGTCCGCGTCGTCTTGCCGCTTTCGCGGCTGCTGCAGGCCACCGTCATCATATTGTCCTGCGTAAACGGAACCATCTGAATCAGGTTGCGCGGACACGCCTTGGCGCACGCCCCGCATCCGGTGCATTTGTCATAATCCACCGTCGAAAGCCCATCGACAATATGCAGCGCGTCAAATTTGCACGCCCGTGTGCAGTCGCCGAACCCCAGACAGCCGAAATGGCACGCCTGGACATCCGGCTGGGCATTGGCGCTGGTACAGCTTTCGATGCCGTCATACGCGGCGTGAAATAATTTATCCTCCCGATGAGCCCGGCAATGCACAATGGGTCTGCTCGGGGCGCCGCCGCCGGAAATCTGAAGGTTCAGCGCACGCCCGATGGCGACGCTGGTCTCCGCCCCCCCGGGAGAGCACCGGCCGATCAATTCCGGGTTGGCCACAACCGCCTTGGCATAAGATGCACACCCGGCAAAGCCGCACGCCCCGCAATCGATATGCGGCAGGACATTATACACTTCCTCTACCTTCGGATCGGTCTCTACCCGCAGCTTAATGCTGGCAATCAGCAGCACCACGGCAAACAGTGTCGCCAGCCCCAGCGCCAGCACCGCCGCCGGCAAAGCGTTGTGAATCATCTCCATTGCGGACGCAAGTATCATATTAATTTCCTGTTTTCGATTTCATTGACGGATAACGGATATCATATCATTCCCGCAAAACCCATAAACGCCAGCGTCAAAAGCCCGGCGGTAATCAGCGTAATCGGCGCTCCCCGCATCGGCCCGGGCACGTCCGCCAGTTCCATGTTCTCGCGGATCCCGGCCATAATGCAGATCGCCAGCGTAAACCCGATCCCCGCCCCCGCGCTGAGCACCACCGCTTCGTCGAGCCTCTTGATTTCCCACAGGTTCAAAAACAGGCACAACCCGAGAATCGCACAGTTGGTCGTAATCAGCGGCAGAAAAATGCCGAAACTCTCGTACAGCGACGGGAAAAACTTGCGCAAATACATCTCCACAAGCTGCACCGCCCCGGCAATCACCAAAATAAAACACAGATACCGCATCACCTCCAGCGGCGTACCGATCAGAAACGTATGGTCAATGATCCACGTCAGCGTCCCCGCCAGCGTGACGACGAACGTCACCGCGCAGCCCATGCCGAAGGCCATGTCGATGCGTCCCGACACCCCCAGGTACGGGCAGATTCCCAAAAATTTGGTCAGCACCAGGTTATTGACGACAACGATGCCGATAAAGGCCAGCAGCAGCGTATGTAATGTATCCATAATCTCTGTCCGCTCAGTGTGTTATTATGATTTCGATTTATTGGTAATCACGCTGACCAGCGCCAAAATCAGGCCCAGCGTTACGAACGCCCCGACCGGCATCCCCATCCCGGCCCACGGCGTAAACCACGACGGCATCACCGGCGTCTCAAACAGCTTGCCCGTCGCCAGCAGTTCACGAATCGTCGCCAGCAGGCACAGGGCCAGTGTAAAACCCGCCCCCATCCCCAGCGCATCGACAATGCTGACCAGCACGCCGCTCTTGCTGGCGCACGCTTCGGCCCGCCCGATGATGATGCAGTTGACGATAATCAGCGGGATATACGGCCCCAGCGCCGCGCTCATATCCGGCAAAAACGCCTTGAGGTACAAATCCGCGATGGTCACGAACGTCGCAATCGTCAGCGTAAACATCAGAATCCGAAGATGCGGCTTGAGGAGATTTCGCATCAGGCTGACAACGATATTCGAGCAGACCAGCACAAAAATAACGCTCAGACCCATCGTCAGTGCCGGCTTCATCGCCGCCGTCACCGCCAGCGTCGGACACATCCCCAACAGCAGCCGCAGCACCGGGTTGCTGTCCCACAGCCCGGCGGTAAACGTTTTTCCTAAACTTTGACTGGACATTCCAAAAGTCCTTAATCCACAAATAATTTCATATCAAGTTCTATAAAAAACTACTTCAGCAAGCCTTCCGCTTTCAGCTTTTCCTTGATCGGCACCATCCACGCATTCAGCGTCGTCACCACGGCCTGACTGGATACTGTCGCCCCGCTGATGGCCACGATCTCGGCGTCTATCACTGCCGCATCGCCAGACTTCGTCAGGGTCAGCGTCCCTACAGGAGCGCCGATAAACTGCGGCTGATAAAACCCCCCCGCCGCAGGCGTGATATTGATCTTGTCGCCGAAACCTGGAGTCTCATTGCTGAACAGCACACCGAACCCGGCCATTTTTTCAAATGCGGCGTCCACCGCCACCACCAGCCGTATCTTGTCGGCAAAACCCGACCCTTCACACACAAACGCCCATCCGGCCGTCTGACCGGAACCATCCAGCCCGCGTTTGACATCCACCGGAATTTCCTTGCCCCCGATCTCTATCGCCAACGGCTCAGCCGCCACCGATTCAAACCGCTCCGCCTCGGTCAGCAGGCCGCCGGCCAGCCTGTTGAAGCGGTCGATGGTGTTCTGCTCGATGCGCGGTTTCCAGGCCGCATCGGTAATGGCCAGCAACAGCCCGAACACAACCGAGCTGACCATCAGCAGCCAGCTTTCCTGAAAAAAGAACTTGATCTTATTTGACATGGGGAGTGCCTCCTGCGGGAGTCAGTTTGCAGAACCGGTCAATCAGCGGGCTAAGCGAATTCATAATCAGCACCGCGTACATCACGCCCTCTGGATATTCGCCGACGATGCGGATCAGCATAATCAGCGACCCGACGCCGATTCCGAAAATCCACATCCCCTTGGTCGTCAGCGGAGCCGTCACCGGGTCGGTGGCGATAAAGAACGCACAAATCAGCATGCCGCCCCCCAACAGGTGCAGCAGCGGATTGATAAAACCCTCCGGCTTGATCAGCCACGCTGTCAGAGCAATCACACCCGCCGACAGCAGCACCGCCGCCGGGATGTGCCACGTAATTGTCCGCCGGATAAGAAGGTACGCCCCCCCGATCAAAAACGCCAGCCCGCTGGTCTCGCCCAGACACCCCCCGACCTTGCCCCAGAACGCACCCGACGTTTGCTCATTTATATAATGCGCTTCAACCTGTCCCTTCTGTACGGCTTTGCTCCAGGCCAGCGGCGTTGCCTGCGTTGTGGCGCTGGTGTTGGCTGCCGAGATCGTCGGCATCAACGCATCCACTGTCGACGGAACCGTCCACGTCGTCATCAGCGTCCCGAATGACGCCGCCAGAAACGCCCGCGCGGCCATCGCCGGATTGAAAATGTTTGACCCCAGCCCGCCGAAAGCCATCTTGGCAATGACAATGGCAAATACGCTGCCGATAACGGCTATTGAGAATGGGATCGCAGGCGGCAGCGACATCGCCAAAATCACGCCCGTCACCACCGCGCTTAAGTCGCCGATGGACGTCGGACGTCTGCGAATCCTGTTGCACACCCACTCGCTGACCACGCACGACACGACGCACACGCCGATCACCGCCAGTGCACGCACGCGGAAAAACACACCCGCCGCAATCACCGCCGGCAAAAGCCCGATCAGAACATCGCCCATCACGACCCGCGTGGACAGCTTCGAGCTGACATGCGGCGCCGGAGAAACGGTTATCTTACTTAACATTGAACAATCCTTTTGTCTATGAATTCTGTGTCATTGAAAATTGTAAATTGTAAATTGTATAATGAAAGTGCGAGATAGTAATTCAATCTACAATTTACAATTTCCAATTTACAATTCTTCACGCCTGCATCCTCTTCTTCGCCCGCGCCACCAGAATTTTGCCCGTCTTGATATAACCCGTCAGTTCGATATTGGCTGGACATACAAAACTGCAGCAGCCGCATTCGATGCACGCGCTCATGTAATACTGCTCGGCCAGGTCCATCCGGTTGAACTTGACCGCATGCGCAATCTTCGTGGGATTGAGCCCCTCCGGACACGCCGTCAGACACCGCCCGCAACGGATGCACGGCGTCTGCTGCTTTTCATACTTGGCCTTCGTTACATCGTCCTGCGTCAGTACCGTAATCGCCCCGCTCGTTTTGGTCAGCGGCGTCGTCAAATCGGCGATGGCAAAACCCATCATCGGCCCGCCCATCAGCACCTTGGCCACCTGCGCCGTCAATCCGCCGCAATGATCCAGCAAGTCCGCAACCGACATTCCCATCGCAACGTAATAATTACCCGGTTTGGCGATCGCATGCCCCGTAACAGTCGTCACACGGTGCGTCAGCGGACGGCTCAGCACGACCGCATCGGCAATGGCCGCACACGTGGCGATATTCAGCACACACACCCCGATCGTCGGTGGAATCTGACCCGTTGGAACGGTCTTGCCCAGCACCGATCGAATGAGCTGACGCTCCCCGCCCTGCGGGTACTTCGTCTTGACCGGCACAACAGCAATATCAATATCCTTAACCGTCGCAGCCGCCTCGGTCATCGCCCCGATGGCCAGCGGCTTATTGTCTTCGATGCCGATGCGAATCTTCTCCACGCCCGCCGCCTTGGCCGCCAGCCGAATCCCCGCCAGCACCTGCCACGTCCCCTCAATCATCAGCCGATAGTCGCACGTTATAAACGGCTCGCACTCGCAGCCATTGATGACCAGCACCTCTTTGATCATCGCCGGGTTCGGCTCGATCTTGACCCGCGTGGGAAACCCCGCCCCGCCCATACCGACCAACCCGCCGTCATTGACCGCCCCGCAAATCGTCTCCACCGCAAACGGCTCAGGACTGAAGGTATGGTCAAACCGGTTAAACACCGGTGTCTGCGGCGTATTGCCCTCTGCGTCAGCCTCAATCAGTATCGCCGTTACCCGCCCAATGACCGGATGCGATTGCAGGGCGATATCCTTGACCGTCCCATTGACCGGCGAATGCACTGGCGCCGAGACGAACGACTCGCTCTTGCCGATCATCTGCCCGGCCTGCACCTTGTCACGCTTGGCCACCAGCGGCTGACACGGCGCGCCCAGATGCTGACTGAGCAAAATCGCAACCTGTTTTGGCGGCGGCACGGCCTCTACCGCACGCGATTCGCTGATTGCCTTGCCCTCGGCCGGATGCACCCCGCCGGGAAACGTCCCTTTGCCGCGACCTGTCGCCATACAAATGCTCATTTCTAAATTATGACCTTGAATTTTATAATTTGTTTTGGATTTTGTGCTTAGTGCTTCGAATTTCGGCTCTTAATCACCCACACCACCGCCAGCGTCGGCACCACACTAAGCCCAAACACCGCCAGCGTTCGCCACTTTTCAACCTCAAATCCCGGCAGCACGGCGTCAAAGACCACCAATAGCCCCACAAACAACGCTATCGGCAGCAAAAACGCCAAAAACACCTTGCCCACCACATTGGGCGCATCACTTGCGCCCAGCCGCTCATACACCTCTTTGCAGCCGCCCTTTTGCGGACACCGCGAACAATAATCACCGTTTTTTGTACTCATTCGGCCAATATAAAGACTCTATATAACCGCCCCCCCCCTCCAATTCAAGCAAAAATAAACGATAAAAGCCCCCTTCTCCCCTCCCGCCAACAGTCAATAGTAAATAGCCAATAGGAAATCTCTCAATCAGCCCGGCACTCTGAAAGAACAACATACTCTTTTTTGCCCTTTCAGGGCGACATGCTTAACCTGCTTTCACAGTAGATCGCCCCTTCGTCGCATATCGAATTATGCTTGCTTTATGCACCCAAAAGCTGCGCTTGAAGGGGCCACACTTAGTAATTGACTATTGATCACGCTTGCAGAAGCCACCTGCCGCCGCCATGCCCGAAGCTGTCGCCGTCTACAATGCATTGGCCGCCCCCGGCGATGTCGTCCTCATGAGCCCCGACTGCGCCAGCTACGATATGTTCTCCAACTACCTCCAGCACGCCCGCGCCTTCATCACCACCGACAAACGCCGCCCCAAACCGTATCCGCTGATGACTAAACCGAGAGGCAGGAAAAAGCATAGAACCCAACGTATGCGAGAAAGGACGGACGCTTCATCGAGTCACCCCATCGAAGCCCTGACGATCAGCGCGCCATGCAGAATGGACACGCCTCCGG
This sequence comes from Phycisphaerae bacterium, assembly GCA_012729675.1. GTDB lineage: Bacteria > Planctomycetota > Phycisphaerae > Sedimentisphaerales > Anaerohalosphaeraceae > T3Sed10-213. The sequence goes on from JAAYCR010000051.1 coordinate 58,737, forward strand.
TGCGCGCCGAGATTGGCCCGGCCAGAATGTCAGACCGCCACAGCCCCTCAATACACCGCCATCGACGCCGAGCTTACGTTACTGACGCAATAGCAACAACTTACGAACGGCAGTGCCATTCGGTTCAGACACCCTTTATGTCCATTCGCCATCAATTTCTTGTCTCTATTTCGCATTGCCTTATTATCCCTTTTATCATTTCTTCTTAAAAAGTATCTGACCCCGTCTCATTTTCTTAAGGCACTCAATGAAAATAATATACCGATGTATTATGTATAACGTATTTATCTTCCATAACTTAAATATAGGACAAGGAATATCCCGTATTATCTCAATATTATTTCTATTGACAATATTGGCTTTCAATACATATGGGTTCCTCTAAAAATTAGCTAAAAATCTGCCGATTTTTCGTGTATTTCGATACACATTGATTATAATAAGCTCATTGACAATTAAATCACAGTATTTCATTCGACGGAGATGGTTGCAATGATGCAGACAGGTCTTTTTGATTGGCAGACACGATTCGAACAACTCAACAATGGCGGCGACCCGCTGGTCAAGCTCAACGAGGTCGTCAACTGGGAACTGTTCCGCAACGACCTTCAGCAGGTGCGTGAAAAAGCCCGTAAATCCAACGCCGGCCGAAAGCCCTTTGATGTGGTGTTGATGTTCAAAATCCTGATCCTGCAATCGCTGTACAACCTGTCGGACGATGCCATCGAGTTTCAAATCCGCGACCGCCTGTCGTTTATGCGGTTTTTGAACCTGACGCTCGGCGATGTCGTCCCGGATGCCAAGACCGTCTGGCTGTTTCGGGAGCAGTTGACCGAGGCTGAAATGATCAAGCCGCTGTTTGATCGGTTTGATGACTTTCTGCGTAAAAACGGATTTTCGGCTCGAAAAGGCCAAATCGTAGATGCCAGCATTGTCCCGGCCCCGCGTCAGCGAAACAGCCGCGACGAGAACAAACAGATTAAAGACGGCCAGATTCCCGACGACTGGAGCGACAACAAACGGCGTCAAAAAGATACCGATGCCCGCTGGACGAAGAAGAACGGCAAGAACACCTTCGGCTACAAAAATCATATTCAAGTGGATGCCAAGAACAAGCTGATTCGCGAGTATGCCGTCACGGAAGCGTCTAAGCATGACAGCCAGGTGTTCGAGGAACTTCTGGATGAAGACAACTCCAGCCGCGATGTCTGGGCGGATTCGGCGTATCGATCGCAGCAGACGCTGGATACGTTGGGACAGGAAGGTTTTCGGGAGCATCTTCAGTGAAAGGGCTGTCGTCATAAGAAATTGACTGAGCGTGAAAAACGCGGCAACCACACCCGCTCGAAGGTACGCAGTCGGGTCGAACATATCTTCGGAGTGCAGGCACAACGAGCCGGCAGCCTGATCCTGCGGGCTATCGGCCTGACGCGGGCGACGGCCAAGATTGGATTGCGGAATCTGGCGTATAACATAGACCGATTCTGCCTGCTGGCAACGGCATAGGCGCCACCGGTACGCCGATGGGACGAAAACGCCCGCCCTTGCCGCTGAAGAGCATGGGATGCGTCCAATATTTTGTGCTGAAAGACCGAAATTTTGGAATACTGTGTTCAAAAAGTTACTCAAAAAACGTGAACTTAAATTTTGAACCTCAAAATCAAATTGTTAGAGGTTCCCATATAATATGGCTCGTGTGGGTGTGAAGTGTTGTGAAGTTGTAGTAGTTTGCAGTCTGTGTGTAGTTAAAGTGGTTTATTAACTGTTTTGGAGGATGGAAAGATGAAAAAGATTTTGTGTGTATTAATGTGTGTATGTTTGGTATCGGTGGCATCAGCGGAATTCATCACGGTGACTGATTCAGTAGCCAACACGTATGGCAACACCCAGGGTATGGCGATTGATTTTGACACAACCACCGCAGATCTCAACGCGGCCATTACCGCCGGCTGGGCTCCGGCTTTGGTTGATGGTCAGCAATATAGCCTGGACTCCATCAGTCTCAGATCTGGCGCTGAGGCCCTTGCGGGAACAGGCAATGTTTACCTTGGAGTCTATCAGGGTCTTGCTGAAGGCGGGGCATTGAGCGGCTTTTTGGGCACGTCGGTTAACGCTATCGACTGGCCCGCGGTTACTGCCGGCGAATGGGCACAATATACGTTCTCCGGGATCAACGTTACCGCGGATTCGACGGTCGGATCGGGGACGGGCATGCTCTATTTCGTATTTCAGCAAACCACCGATGCTAAAACCACCAGTTACGGTGACGAAATCAGACTCCAGCGGATTAACGTTGACACAACCATTAACCAGGCTCTTTCGAGTGTAATCGCTTATGGCGGCCTTAGCCCGCAGCGGGCAGCGGAATACCAGGCAGTGGTTACCGCGGTTCCGGAACCTGCAACAATGGTGATTCTGGGGCTTGGTTCGCTGTTGGCACTGAAACGCCGCAAATAATTAGTTTTGATCTTTCGTTAAAGCTTTACAAAGGGCTGCTTTTTAGCAGCCCTTTTTTTTGTGTGAAGAACGACGTCTGCTCTGATTTAATGATATTGGAAAACTAGTGGGAAAACTGGGGACAGAGGGGCTGTTGAAAAAGTCCCTTCCATTCCGTATAATACCATCATACATTAACCCAGTGGTTATTTCAAGCATGGAGGTTTGATTGTGATTGGTAAACAGGATCGCTGGCAGGAAGATTTGTTCGTTGCCGGGCCGTTATCTTCTCTTATTCCGGAAGATCATATTCTCAAGCGGGTGGATGCCATTCTGGACTTTTCCCGACATTTTGCGGCAAAACGATTGTTGGGAAGGCACAGTGACCCCGGAAAAGAAAAAATAAGAAAAACAGAGAAAATTCTATGGAAACAGGCGGCATGAAAAATAATCGCTTAATCAATCGACTTTTTCAACAGCCCCACTGTCACCGGTTTCGCCCCTTTTTATGAGCATCTCAACTATTTGTGCAAAATGTCGATTCTGTGCAATTTCAAGAGCATTTGAACCGTAAAACTCTGGGCTGGTTCTACCTGTTCCGATATAACTATCGTGACTCATTATATATGAATAGCCATCTGGATTATCATAATCAATATCAGCGCCATAGTCCATAAGGAGTTGAACCATTTGAATACGACTCGCAATGTCGGAGTAATTATTCGATTGCAGGCAAATACAAAGAGGAGTCCAACCTGATTCAAGTTTGATATCAGGATTAAACCCATTTCCTAATAGGGTCCTTGCAAGGAAAAGGTCTCCGTTAAGAGCCGCAAGTGACAGCAAATTCTGTCCTCGTTTATCTTTAACATGTATATCTGCACCAGCATCCAAAAACTTGTGGACAATTTCAAAACGCGATTTTTGAGCAGCGATAAGAATCGCAGTTCTTCCGTAATTATCGCGCATATCTAAATCTGCCCCATATCGAAGTAAGTCGTTAATCACCTCTTCGCTGGCAAAATAGGACGCTACCATTAACACAGTGTTTCCATAATTGTCCATCAGGTTAATATCGGCGCCTGATTTAATTAATCTCAATACTTCGTCCCATTTATCAGCATGGGCATAATACAATAATCCAACACGTCGCCCTTTTAAGTAGCAAATCGACAACGTCAATAACACTATGGCGGTCAATATTGTCGATGCAAGGATTAATTTCTTATGCATGGCACTTTCCAGACATCAGAATCTTTACTAATGGCAAAAGAACTGAAAGGGTCAGAGACCTTTTATGTCCACTCGCCATCAATTTCTTGTCTTTATTTCGCATTGCCTTATTATCTCTTTAATCATTTCTTCTTAAAGGTGTCTGACCCCGTCTCATTTTCCCCAATCCTTCGGCCTTCAGTTGTTTCTTTCGTGTTAAACATCGTAAACATTGCCGTATCTTCTGCACCCACAAGCTGCGCTTGAAGGTACCACCCATGTTATGCCCTTTCATTTTACGCTGTCTTGCTTTTTCGTTGCAGAGGCCACCCGCCGTTATCGCATCAACTGCCTGAACCACTCTTTCAATCCTTTTTGTTCCCTGTAACGCTGTTCTTCAAGAAAAGGACGCGGGATACGGACATATGGCCTAAATAAAACACGATTGCTTCTGTTTCCGTTTCTATCATATATCTCAATTTCAACCTCAATCTCATTTTCTTTAGGAAGGGATACGAATGCTTCAGGCCACATATCCTCGAAGGAACCATTTGCAACATAGTCTTTCCACGCCTCTTCATCCTTTCTTTGCGATGCTTCGCGTCTGTTAATAAAAATCAATTGAACATGCCCTACTGTGTCAAACAAAAATAATGGGTATTCTTCCACAAGCGTTTCACCGGTTTCCAGACATGTTTCAAAAACGGTTATCCCTTCAATATTAAATTCTTCGTCAGACATATATAGAAATACAGCAAGCTTGCCTTTGTCTTCGGCGTATCCTGCGACCAACAATACCGGATCGGGATCAACCACGTCATTTGCCCAATTCTCCAATGTCTGAGCCGCCAGCTTTTTTGTTGAGTCAGGATAATCGGGAGAAAGCAGTATCCCTTTACAGAAATCCTCAACCTGTAATTGCCAAATATTCGGCTCTTCTAAAGTTCGATTTTCACATCCGGTCAGTAAGCCAAGTATTGCGATGAACAAAACCCTGACAATCTTAAAAATAATTTGCATTATCATTGATTTTCTTATCCATTTTTTTCTTATATGTATTTTCACAATCCCAAAACGAATCAAATGCATGCTTTGGCGTTTGGTAAGCCCCTAGTTCTGCAAGGCTGTTATCAAAACATTGATGTAGCTCTGTTGTGGGCTTACCCCATACCCAACGCTTTTTGCACCAAAAAAGACCATGTCTTTTTTGTACGCATTCCTTAATCTCTACTTTTATATACGCTTCGCATCCGTATTTTCCCATTTCGTTTGAAACCTTCTTTAATGTACTTAGAATGTTTTTTACGCCCGTGTTAACCAAATGACCATATCCCATATGGGTAAGCGTAGACGCAAGATTTGTGGCATTAATTGCGTTCATTTGAAACATGGTTACAAGTTCAATCCAATCCAGTAGGCCGATTCCAAACATTGATTCGTTTGCTGAATCGAAGAGATCATTGTATCCAGGTGGCGTGCGATAAGGCGTGATGATACGACCAATAATATCATATTCGACATCGCCTTCCGAACATTCATCGTTGCTTGATAGACCGAAGGGGTCAATATACTTAAGAGGCGAAGATTTTACATACTCATATACGTTCATCCCGTCAACATACATCAGCGGATCCCTCTGCATGAACCTGCCTATTTCGGGGTCGTAGGTGCGGGCGCGGTAGTACATGAGGGTACGGCGGCCGGCGTCCAGCGTGTCGCGTTCCCTTCCCGTAAACGCATACGGGTTGCCGTGCTGCGATGAATTAAGAATTAAGAATTGAGAATTAAGAATTTGGATGCTGCCATAGGCGTCGTATTCGTAGCGTTCGGCCACTGTGCCGTTGGCGGCGAACAGGGCGACGGGGCTGTACAGGTGGTCGTGGGCGTAGTAGAGGTCGGCCGCGTCGACGTGCATCAGCAGCGTCTCGTCGATGTAGTTGCCGAAGACAAAATACCGGTCGTCCGTCTCGACACTGCCGGAAACCTGCGTCTGCACCGCCACCCGCTGGTCGTCGTAGTAATACCGCCTTGTCGTCCCCGCTATCGCATCCACCTTTTCAATCCTTCGGCCTAACGCAACATACGCAACAGCCACCTTCGGCATTGCTTCATTGTCTTTGTGGTGTTTCATTGTATCTCAAAATAGGTGACTGTCCCTATTGATCCTCACGCGACGCAAACCAGTTAAACGCAAGTCCCGTTCCAAAAACCATCAAAATCAAACCTAATAATGCGGTCCACATATAATAATCGTATATAAACCAGTGTTTGCATATATTCATAAAAAGATTAAACAGTCCTATCATAGTTCCAAGTACATAACCAGCCTTCCCTGGCCTTCTGAAAATTCTCCATGCCAAGAAAGAAATCGGCAGTACAAGAACAAAAGGAATGACAGTATTATCAATCAATGCATTGGATTTACTGCCAAGATTTAGAGGGTTAAGTGTAAACTCTATAATTTTATGTAAAAAATTATAGAGAAGAAAAAGAAGTATAACATTCATATGTGTCCCATCAGAAATAAGAAATAATTCTAAATAAGAATGCCGGGCGCACCAATTTGATTTTTTGCCCACGGAAACCTTGTCTAAACAATCCATTAAGTAATTCTTCCTCGTTTTGAAATACTGAAATTCTATAGCCACCCATTTCGTTTATTTTCATCAAAAAATATATATCATGATCAAATTCTTCGAGATTTAACCCTGGAAGGTCAGGGGCGTATCCTCTGCATGTCCCAAAGATAAAATTAGCATGTGTATTTAGTTTTCGAATATCAGAAACAACAATTGGATATCCATTTCTCTTATTATCGCTAACAGAAATAAAAATCTCAGGATGACCCCAGTTCACTAAGTTATATCCCTCCACCAAGTCAATTTCAAAAAATGTCCCCCGCCGGATTATAATACTCACAGAAATGCTTAATAAAGCAACAACAACAATTAAGAGAAAACGAGGAAAAGAAGTTTTCATAAGCAACCCGAACCTTTCAAAATATCGCTCCATGAGGCGGTTATCCGGAAAGGTGTTCCATCAACCAAGTCCTGATCTCCCGGAAATAGGTCAAAGGGGTCCAGTACATCTGAGAAAAATTCCGTTGGCAATGAAAAATCCAACTGGCAGTCATAAGAATAACAGAAAAACTTGCAACAAAACTTACTTAATTTACAGCTGTAGTCAACTCTCAGCGTAACGCCACCAATAAGAAAATAAGGATCATTAAAATATCCACCTATTACATCAATTGGACCATCATCTAATGTATGTATCCCTTTTGTTAAATGACCATCTAATCTACTATTGACCCGAATATCGCCCCATTTGCATGGCAAGAAAATCGCTTTACCGCCAGCCATTGTTTCAATAGTATTATTAATGCCAGCAATATCGCCGCTTAACCTTTCTCTGAAACCTTCCAATAGTCCAACTTCTCCTAAATCAACAGTTCGACCAACTCCTGTATAATAATGGCTCCAAAAATCATCCCCCTTCCATGGAAAATTATTTGGGGGCGGTAGGTTTGGCAATGGTAACGGATAATAACCTGATAAGCCTGCTGGATCAGTAATCATGTTTGGTTTTGAACGTACATACTCATAAATGTTCATCCCGTCATTATATTGGACAGCTGGCTTGAACATTTTTTTTAGCTGGAAAATGCTCATTCCCAGCGGATCCCTCTGCATAAACCTTCCGGTTTCGGGGTCGTAGGTTCGGGCGCGGTAGTACATCAGCGTGCGGCGGCCGGCGTCGAGGGTGTCCAGTTCGCGGCCGGTAAACGCATAGGGGTTGCCGTGCTGGGATGAATTAAGAATTAAGAATTCAGAATTAAGAATTTGGCATTTGCCGTAGGCGTCGTATTCGTAGCGTTCGGCGACGGTGCCGTTGGCGGCGAACAGGGCGACGGGGCTGTAGAGGTGGTCGTGGGCGTAGTAGAGGTCCTGGGTTCCCGCCTGCGCGGGAATGACATGCATCACCAGCGTCTCGTCGATGTAGTTGCCGAAGACA
>JAAYCR010000052.1 GCA_012729675.1 Phycisphaerae bacterium
AATCAGTGGCCCGAAATGAAAATCGACCTTGTCAAGCTCCCACCACTGATGATAGACTGGATCGGACCCGACTACATCACCAAAGAAGAATATGCCATAAGGGGGGACGATCTACCATGGCTTCCCTGAATCGCCTCGAAAGGCGACAAAGGTGACTCACATTATTGCCATCGCATCGACGAGTGTGAAGGAATCGCCGGCAGCAGTGTAAACAAGACTGTTGACATCAAGGAGAATGTGGTTTAAAGTAAAAATCTATTCCCGACCGCTGGAATTCCGGCGGCAAGCCGGGCAAGCTCGAAAAGCCATAAAAAGGATCTTGTTATGAAGCAGATTAGGGAGGTGTTATATTGAACACGTCGGCTCACAAACCCGCTCTTAATGATCACAAACTCAAGCTTACAGAATACATCGGTTATGCACAGGGAGACACGGCGTCGAATTTCTTTTTCCAGATGTTCAACATTTTTCTGATCTACTACTACGTCGATGTCTGGGGTGTCGATGCAGGAAAAATCGCGGTGATGATGCTGATCGTCCGCCTCTTCGATGCCCTTAACGACCCGGTTATGGGATTGATTGCCGATCGCACCAATACCCGCTGGGGCAAGTTCCGTCCGTATATTCTCTTTGCGGCGATCCCGTACGGTATCTGCGGCTATATGATGTTTCTCGGCCCGGATTTCAGCGAAAACGGTAAATTGGCGTACGCTTTTATCACCTACACCTTGATGCTGATGAGTTATACGGTGATCAACGTTCCTTACTCTTCATTGCTGGGGGTGCTCAGCCCGTCCTCACGCACGCGGACCGTGGCGTCGAGCTTTCGCTTTGCAGGGGCATTTACAGGCGGTTTTTTAATCTCGCTCTTTGTTCGTCCGCTCGTGGATTATCTCGGCGGCGGCAACGAAACGCGCGGCTTCCAGTTGACCATGGCCATTTTCGCCGTCGTGTCGATAATGATGTTCTGGGTCACATTTTTCACGACAAAAGAACGTGTCAAGCCGTCGAAAGAACAAAAGACTAATGTGTGGGAGGAACTGGGCGAGCTGCTTCATAACTGGCCATGGATCATGCTGTTGGTTGCGTCTATCCTTTCTACATCATTTATTGCACTTCGGTCGGGTTCTACCGTTTTCTATTTCAAGTATGTTGTGGGCCTCGAAGACGCGGTCCTGTTTAATATAGGGCCCCTGCCTTTTGATCGAACCGACATCTTCCTTTCGACGGGAATGCTGGCACAGATTGCCGGTGTAACCATGCTTGGTTTTCTCGCCCGCCGCCTGGATAAAAAATACGCGGCAGCGTTTCTGTGTGCAGTCACAGGGATTTGCTTCATGACATTCTATTTCCTGCCAAAGGATCAGTACGTTCTTCTGGTTATTGTCAACGCCATTGGATACCTGTGCATGGGGCCAACATCGGCATTGACCTGGGCGCTCTACGGCGACGTGGCGGATTACGGCGAATGGAAATTCGGTCGCCGTTCCACCGGGCTTGTGTTCTCCGCCTCGCTGTTTTCGATCAAAACCGGTGTCATGGTCGGCGGCGTTCTGCTTCCGTGGTTTTTGGTATTCTTCGGCTATGTTAAACCCCCTGAAGGAATGGATTGTATCGAACAGACTCCCAAAGCCCTACTGGGCATCACGCTGGCCTTCTCTATCGCACCCGGTATTGTCGCCTTGCTTAAGGGAGCCGCTTTGTGGATTTATCCGCTCGACCAAAAACGCGTCAGTGAAATCGAACAGGCCTTGGCCCTGCGCCGCGCTGAGGCCTCCGCAAAAAAGGAGAACACACAATGATTAAAAATCCGATACTCCCCGGCTTTAACCCGGATCCGTCCATCGTTCGCGTCGGCGACGATTATTATATCGCAACCTCAACTTTCGAGTGGTATCCGGGTGTGCAGATTCACCACTCGCGCGACCTTGTCAACTGGCGTTTGCTCACGCGCCCGCTCAACCGTGCCAGCCAGTTGAATATGCTGGGCGATCCGGACTCGTGCGGTATCTGGGCACCCTGTCTCAGTTACGCCGACGGCCTGTTCTGGCTGATTTATACGGATGTCAAGCGTTTCGGCAGCTCGAGTTTCGGCGGCGCCGGCGGGGCGTCTTTGCGTGACTATCACAATTATCTCGTGACCTGCCCGACCATTGATGGGGACTGGTCCGATCCGGTTTATATGAACAGCAGCGGCTTTGATCCGTCCCTGTTCCATGACGATGACGGACGCAAATACTTTGTCAATATGCTCTGGGACTATCGCCCCGGGCACAACCGGTTTGCAGGCATCGTGCTGCAGGAATATTCGGTTCAGCAGCGTAAACTGATCGGCGAACGGGTCAATATTTTCAAGGGCACATCCATCGGCTTTACCGAGGCCCCGCATCTGTACAAACGCAACGGCTGGTATTATTTAATGACAGCCGAAGGCGGCACGGGGTGGGGTCATGCGGTCACCTTGGCCCGTTCACGCAGCATCGCCGGGCCGTACGAACTGCACCCCGACAAGTATGTGATCACCTCGCGTTTCCGCCCGGATGTCGAACTGCAGCGAGCCGGTCATGCGAGCATTGTGGATACGCAGGACGGCCAGACGTACATGGTCTATCTGTGCGGCCGGCCCCTGCGCAATCGCGGCCGTTGCGTACTCGGTCGCGAAACGGCTATTCAAAAAATGGTGTGGTCCGAGGACGACTGGTTGCGCACGCTTGACGGCCAAGGCGTTCCAACGCTCCAGACGCCGGCCCCCGGTTTACCGGAACATACGTTCGACCAACCGCCGGCACGCGAAGAGTTTGACGCGCCCCGGCTGCCGATTGATTTTCAATGGCTGCGCACGCCCTGGCCCGATGAGCTTTTCTCGCTCACTGCTCGACCCGGTTTTCTGCGTCTCTACGGCCGTGAATCCGTCGGGTGCTTGTTTAAACAGTCGCTGGTCGCCAGACGGCAGCAGTCGCACTGCGTCAGTGCCTCAACGGTCATCGAATTCGAACCGAAACATTACCAGCAGATGGCCGGGCTGATCTGTTACTACAACAGTACCAAGCTGCACTACCTGTTTATTTCGCACGACGAAACACTGGGCAAACATCTGCGCGTTATGTCCTGCATCCCCGACGCCGTGCAGACCGATGCGTTTACCGCCCCGATTGCCATTCCCGCGGGCAAACCGGTTCATCTGCGCGTCGAGATTGACTACGAACGGCTCTGTTTTGCCTATCGCGTGGAAGGCGAGGACGAACACTGGAACTGGCTGGACCAGCAGTTCGACGCCGGCATTCTCTCCGACGAAGCCGTTGCTCCGGGCCAGTGCAACTTTACCGGCAACTTTGTCGGCATGGCCTGCCAGGACATGTCCGGCACGAACCACCCTGCGGATTTTGATTATTTCGAGTACCGCGAAAGAGACTATCTGCCCAAGCTATAAGGGCGAAAACGGCTTGGAATGAATCGAAAGAGGCCGATTAACACAATCGGGCCGGCATCAACGCAAAGGTCAATGCCGGCCCGGAGGAATGGTCATCTGTCAACATTAAGACTTATGGGATATTCTTCTTATCGACAGTCCAGCCTTGCATATTCGCCACGCCGCAAGGATCGCCCGTGAACATTTTGGCGGCTTCCTGGTCACCCTGCAACTGCCACTTGACCCAGGCCGAAGCAACTTTGGCAAAGTCTCCGCCGTGCGGCTGCATATAGGTTCCGCCGTGTCCAACACCGAGATTGCCTACGAAGGTCGGTAATTTTTCAATCCGTTTGAAGTCATCCATCCCGTTGGCATAAGCAATATCCGACTCGCCGCCGAGAAGAAAGAGGACAGAGCCATGAAGTTTCTGAAGGTGATCCTTCCCCAACGCTGGCATACCTCCCATTCCGCCGCCGCCGTCAAACAGGCCGCTGTTGCAAATCATCGTCGTCGTTACGCGCGGGTCGGGAGCGGCTTGGTACGCCTGTATTCCCCCGCAGGACATTCCTGCGACGGCAATCTTCGTTGTATCGATCTTATTGTAATAGATGCTTGACGGGTTGCTGTTTTGAGCAATGGCCCAGTCAATGGCCGTAATCAACTGCGACTGACTCGATGTGCCGGCACCCCCGGCGCCACCGCGAGCACCGCCAGCCGGCATTCCACCGCGAGCACCACCGCCCGGCATACCGCCGGCAGGCATACCACCCGGCATACCGCCTCCGGCACCGCCAGCCGGCATTCCGCCGCGAGCACCGCCAGCCGGCATTCCGCCGCGAGCACCACCGCCCGGCATACCGCCACCGGCAGGCATACCCCCGCCCATTCCACGACGCTGACCTGAACCTTCCTGCGGCATTGGGCCAATTGCGACGATGAGGAAGCCGTGGGAGGCCACTTCAGATAAGAAATTCAAATGCCCACTGGGTGAATTTGCGCATCCCCCATTGCCCCAAGCAATAATCGGAAGCTTATTGTCGTTGGCGATAACGCCCAACTCTTTGGGACGAAAAACAGTAAACTCGGGCAATGAACTCTCAGAAACCATCACCGCTTCATGAAGGCCTGTACCGCCGTCTTCTATCATTCGGAAAACTGGTTGTGCCGCTGCCGAAGACGCACTGTCTTCTTTCTTGGGAGCGGCATCATTAACGGCCCAGAACGCCGGTTTGGGATTCATCTGGCCGTCAAACAGAAGCGCATCCTGACCTCTTCGCCATGAACGGTTATCGTTCACGCCCCAGAACGTCACACGGTCGACAACATCCGCATGACGATTGAAGATTTCGAACAGTTGCCTGTATACTTCGGCCTGTTTCTCGTAATTCTCCGGCGGGATGTTTCTGCCACCGCCCCGCACGCCGAAGGCACCGCTGTTGTCTCCTGTCGAGGTCACGTCCAGTTCGGTGATAGCGACTTTAAGACCTAATGCGGCATAGTTTTTAATCGCCTGTTCAACATCAGCTAAGTTCGAATCAAGGTGCCAGTGACCCTGGATACCGACACCATCAATCGGCGCGCCCTCTGCGATCAGACGCTTGAGCAGCAGCAGGGAGCTGGCATGCTTGCCTGTGTTGGCAACGGCACCCTGTTCGATATTGTAGTCATTGTAGTACAATTGGGCATCGGGATCCGCCTCTTTTGCATATTTAAATGCAATCGTCAGAACGTCCGGACCAACCGCCGTATACCAACTGCTGTTACGCAGATTTTCAGTTCGGCCTGCATTGCGATCTTCAATCGCTTCGTTCACCACATCCCAGCCGATTACTTTCCCTTTGTAGCGTCCGGCGACGGTATCAATGTGTTTTTTCAGACGTTCCAGGCACAATTCACGGGTTGCCCGCTGACCATTTTCGCCCTGGAAAAACCATTGGCCCGTCTGAGAATGCCACAGCAAAGTATGTCCCCAAACCTTGACACCGTTGGCCTGGGCCCACTCCACCAATGCATCGGGGGTGGTAAAGTTGTAGGTGTTTTCGGAGGGATGCGTTGGCTGCGGCTTCATACAGTTTTCCGGAGTCACGATGTTGTAGTGCTTTTTGATATTCGCCAGTTCGGCCTCGGAATATCCCCTTGGCAGGTCCCCTGCCGTACCAATCATGTATGACCCGGCATACAAATCCTTAAGTCCCTTTTCTGGTTCCGCTCGTGTTGCAGGGGCTGCAGACGCCGCAGGGGCTGCTTGCTGAGCGCTTACAGGGGCTGCCAGTATCGCCCCCATAATCAATACCGATATCAGTACTCTTTTCATCATGCTTTTGCCTTTCCATTGAATTGCCTATTATTTCCAAGCCTGCAACGGCGCAGGCTTTTTAAAACTATAACCTGGTATTTTCTATATTACCGGGCGAGAACCTCTAGAAGAGAGAAATAATCAATCGTCAATTGTGTACGGTACCCCGAACAGAGGGGGGGGGGTATTCGCTGTCTTACGTGGGATAGTGTCGCTAAAACGTAATATCTTCAGCCCGGATATATTAAATATATTTTCTTGCCAAAGAGCCGTGTGTTAGTATAAACGAAATTTCCGGCCGCAACAAGGCAAAAAATCAAATAATTAACATCGCGTCGCCATAGGAATAGAAGCGGTACTGGTGTGCGATGGCGTGGCGGTAGGCGGCCATAATATTGTCCAGTCCGGCAAACGCCCCGACCAAGGCCAGCAGGGTGGACCGCGGCAGGTGGAAGTTGGTCACCATCGCATCGACGATCTTGAAAGTGCTGCCCGGCGTGATAAATAAGCGGGTATGGCCGGAAGCTGCACGCACAGAACGGCCGTCGGCGACACTTTCGAGCGTGCGGACGCAGGTGGTGCCGACTGCGATGATGCGTCCGCCGGCCGCGGCGGCGGCATTGATGACAGCGGCCGCTTTTTCGCCGATCTCGTAAAATTCCTCATGCATCGGGTGCTCATCCAGCGTCTCGGCCTGCACGGGGCGAAACGTCCCGATACCGACATGCAGGGTGATATACGCCAACGTGACGCCCATTGCTTCAATCCGGCCAAGCAGAGGCATGTCGAAATGCAGACCCGCCGTCGGCGCCGCCACCGCACCGGGTCGGTCAGCATAGACCGTCTGATAACGCCGCAGGTCGTCTTCGGTCTCGGGACTGTCAGAACCGCGCTTAATGTAGGGCGGTAGCGGGGCAAACCCGATCTGCTGGAGAACCGCTTGCGGCGACATGCCTCCCGGCTCGGCCGCCAGCCGCCAGAGACCGTCTTCAAGACGCTCGGCCGCGACAACCTCATACGCCGGCTCTCGGCGGCGATCCAGAAGGACCAGCGTATCGCCGGGGCTGATCTTGCGGGAGTTTTTGAGCAGGACGCGCCATCCGCCGCGGTCGTCTTCGGCCACGAACAAGCCTTCCAGACGCGCGCCGGTGGGCTTTTTGGCGTAAAAACGCGCGGGCAGGACCTTGGTGTTGTTCAGCACCAGGCAATCGCCCGGCCGCAGGTACTCGACCAGGTCGGTAAACATCCGATCCCGCAGCGAATTGTCGGCTCGATTCATCACCAATAGCCGCGAGGCCCCGCGTTTATCGGCCGGCGTCTGAGCAATCAGCTCCTCCGGCAAAACATAATCGAGCAACTCGGTTTTCATCTCCGTAAAATACCGCGAAAACCACGGTGTTGCAATGACAAACGAGCCGCACGAGAAATTCACGCGACACATTCCAAATTGACATTAAAGTGCCGCTCATAAATTCCGATAGAATAGAACAGACGGGTTGTTGATACTCTAAAAACACGGAACGATAGCTTATGGCGGTGGATGTGACGATTGAAACGATGTGTACGGCGGTTGCGGAGATGACCAAGGAAGAGGTCAAGCAACAGATTCTGCATTTTGACGGACCGGTGCCGTTGGACTTTACAGAAGACTACCTCGACAGTCTTGAGTTAGACAAACTCCGCCATATCCTGCTGGCGGCCCTCCTTGTCGCCCAACGAAAATAAGCTGTTTAATATCCGTTAAGCATTAAACCCGTACTTGCCGATGAGTTTAACGAACCGGCAGGCACATACAGATTGTGTAGTAATCCGACCTTCTTTTTTCTCAACGATCTGAAGCATCTGGGACGTTTCGGGGCCGACGGGGGCGACGAGCCAGCCGGGGTCGGCAAGCTGGTCGAGCAGGGGCCCAGGGATGTCGGGAATACCGGCGGTCAGAATGATGCGGTCAAACGTGCGAACGTCTGGCCAGCCGCCGCTGCCGTCGCCGATGTAATACTCGATATTGTCAAACCCCAATCGGGCCAGCACGGCCTGAGCCGACTCGGCCAGCTCATAGAATCGTTCGACGGTATAGATCCGTCGGGCCAGAGACGCCAAGATCGCCGTCTGATAGCCGCTTCCAGTGCCAATCTCCAGTACCTCCTCTGTGCCGGTCAGTGTAAGACATTGGGTCATCAGGGCGACGATATACGGCTGGCTGATCGTCTGGCCGACGCCAATGGGCAGGGGATTATCGGCATACGCCTGATTTGCGTAGCCGGGGGTAATAAAGGCCTCGCGCGGCAGCCGTCCCATAATATCCAGTACGCGAAGATCGGCAATACCGCGCCCGCGAAGGTGAAACTGCACCATCGCGGCTCGTTCGGCATCAAATTTACGGGCTTTGTCTATACTTACCATTCCTTTATGATTCTACTAAACGGATGAGATTGCAAGGATTTTCCTGTTTGCAATGATAATATGGCGCGGGATAATATAAACATCGGAACGGCCGGCGAGTAGAAAAAAGTAGATCGAAAGAAAGGAGATTGTTATGAAGAAGATACGTTATGGGATAAGTTTGGTGTTGCTGGTGTTGCTGGGGTGTGTGCCGTCGCTTCATGAGCTTTATACCGACGACACGCTGATTTTCGACCCGGCTATTGCGGGCAAATGGCAGCAGGAAGACGAGACGGTGTGGGAATTTGTGCCGGATGAAAAAGCCAAATCGTATCAGTTGACCATCCACGAAAAAGATGCCCCCAAAAGCAAACTTGTTGCGCATCTGGTTGATCTGGACGGGGCGCGTTTTTTTGACTTCTATCCCGCCGAGGATGACGAAATTAAATTGGGAGACTGGATCAAATTCCACCTGATCCCAGGTCATCTGTTTTTGCGGGTCGAGCAGACCGAGCCGAATCTTGTGCTGGCGGTGATGAATGCCGATACCATCGGTAAGCTGCTGGCCGAAAAGCCGGACATGGTCAAGCACGAGCGGCGAGATGGCGTGGTGATTTTGACGGACAGTCCCAAAAACATACAGGCATTTGTCAAGGCCGGCTTGAAAATCGAAAAGTTCTTCACCGACCCGGCTCCGCTCAAACGCATCCCCCAGCCTTCCGAATAAGGGTGTAAACGCATTCCACCCCGACGGCCCGGACGAAATGATACGCTTGTCACCTTATGGTTTTGTGAGCATGGCGGCAGCGACGTGTTGGGTCTGGTCGGGGCAGATGACGCGGCGGACCAGTTCCAGCGCAAACTCCAGTGCCGTTCCCGGCCCCTGGCTGGTGATGCATCTGCCGTCCACCACGACGCGATGATGCGCCATGGATTGATCGGGCAGCCGGTCGGCAAAGGATGGGTAGCAGGTCGCCTTTTTGCCCAGCAGCCCGTGGTGAGCCAGGACGACCGCCGGTGCGGCGCAGATGGCCGCATACCAGCCGCCGCGTTGTTTCTGTGTCTTGAGCAGTTCGACCAGCGGCGTGCTGTCGCGCAGGTGTTCGGCGCCGGGCATCCCGCCGGGCAGGACGATGCAGTCATACTCCCGACCGCGGCAGTCGGCGATTGTGACGTCTGCGGTCAGTTTGACGCCGTGCGAGGTGGTCACCTGTAAGTCGCCCACAGACGCGACGGTTACATTTGCTCCGGCCCGACGCAGGACGTCGATGAGGGTAATGGCCTCCAGTTCTTCGGTGCCGTCGGCGATTGCAATCAGAATTGTCTGTGCCATGATAGTCTCCCGTTTGTAAGGGTTTCGGATGATTTTATCCTACCCGGACAGGGGCCGAATGCAAGTGGTTTTTTTGGGCTGGCTTTACAGCAGCGAACGCGGAGACCAGAAGCTTTTATAGATGGCGTCCAGCACGACAGCGAAGACATAATTCATCGCCAGAATCGCCATAAAGCTGCCGACAAAGGCCTCGGTGCAGGCTTGGCCGACGCCCTGCGCCCCTTCGCGGCAGGTGAATCCTTTATAGCAGCCGATCAGCGCGATTGCGCCGCCGAAGAAAAAGCCTTTCAGGATTCCCGTGCCGACGTCCCACAATTCGACGCCTTGGGCGCTGTATTCCCAATAGGCCCCGGCGTTGATTTTAAGCTGCCAGACGCTAATGAAATAGCCGCCGAGAATGCCGAGCAAATCCGCATAGATGATCAAGAAAGGGGTTAGCAGCAGGCAGGCCAGCACCCGCGGGGCGACCAGATACCGCATCGGGTCAGTCCCCATACTGCGCACGGCGGCGATTTGTTCGGTGACGTTCATGGTGCCCAACTCGGCCGTCAGCGCCCCGCCGACGCGCCCGGCCAGCATCACCGCCGCCAGCACCGGGCCAAGCTCCTTGACCACGGCAATATTAATCAGTACGCCCAGCCGCTCTTCCAGGCCCATCGCCGCCAACTGCCCGTAGGCCTGAATCGCCAGGATCATCCCGACAAACGCACCGGTCGCCATCACCACCGGGACGCTTTGGACGCCGATGACATTCATCTGGGTCAGCACCAAGCCATAAGATCGCGGGTGGACCGCCGTCTTGGCGATCGCCCCGAGCGCACCGCCCGCGAATCGCCAGAATTGGCCTAACCGTTCTATGCCGACTATTGTTTTTGCGCCGAGCGCTTCAAGCATCGCTATGACTCCACCGTTGTTAAGTGCCTGCTTTCTTGTATCGACCGATGAGGCGGAACTTCTTCAAAAGCATTATTACTAAAAAGAGTTTGTTTTGAATTGCCCATTTTAACATTTTTCATATTTATTTTAAGTTCGCATCTTAGCCTGTTTTTGCGAAGTATTATCGGCGCTTAGATTTGTAAAAATAGGATGTAAGTTTATATATTAAAGCGACTTAAGCTAATTGTCAGCGACATTGACTTAGATTTCCCATTTATCCCAAATTGCCCATTTTAGCTAAAGAATTTTTAGAGCAAGCTCCGATAGTCTTGGTGTAGTTGAAGTTGCCTAAATTAACAAAATGAGAATAAGTCGTCCTTGAAAATGTTAACACGGTCAATTTAGAAAAAAGAGGAAACAATGGTCAAGCAATTCGTTCTCGAGCGTTATCTCAATGCCCTGTTGTCCGGTGATCGGCTTTCCTGCCGTTCTATTATCGAAGAATCCCTCCAAATCGGCACTCCCGCCCATCAAATATATATGGATGTAATATGGCCGATTATGGTGGAGATTGACAATCTTTATCGAGAGGATCGCATCACCCCCGCTCAGGAGGCGATGGCGTCGCGGATCAACCGCAGCATTGTCAATCAGTTGCAGAACAAGCTCCCGCGTCGGGCCGGCAGCGACAAGCGAATTGTGATTGTCACCGCTGACTCGCAGCAGGCCGAACTGGGCGGGCAGATGACCTCGGATTTGTTCGAGAGCGACGGCTGGAGCAGTCGATTTCTCGGCGGCACTGTCAATAATGAGGATATTCTGGAGTTTATTCACGAGTACGCTCCCGATGTTCTTTTGCTGTATGGGTTTAACGGTAAAGAGGCCCCGGCTGTTCGTGAACTGATTGACCGTATTCGCGGCGTCAATGCCTGGCCGCAGATGCGAATCATGCTGTCCGGCGGGGTCTTTTTGCGGGCCGAAGGACTGTGGGAAGAGATCGGAGCCGATCTGTATGCTGAAACCGCCGCCGAGGCCGTGCGGATGGCCGACTTGCCCCAAGAGCAGTTGCCCATTCCGGTTCGGACGATCAAACAGCGGACGCATCTGGCCAAAAAACACGCCGCGCCGGTTGAAATTCATGCGGCAGCGATATAAGTAAATTATATTAAAAGGTTTAGACGAATCGGATTGCGGCGCTGTTGGGAACAGACCGATGACGCAGGGAACCTAAAATCTTTTTAAAAAACCTGTTGCAATGTGTCCTGCAAAACGCTATAAGGGACGGTTTGTTTGTCAGTCACTATCCGTAACCTTTATTGCAAAAGCAGTGGAATTATGTTGCTAACACAGATACTTCAGCCGACCTGTATCAAGGCGCCTCTGAACAGCAAGGACAAAGGGGCCGCGATTGAAGAGCTTGTCAATGTTTTGGCGGATACGGGTCTGGTCAGCGACCGCACCGAGGCGCTGGAAGCGGTTTTGGCGCGCGAAGAAACGCGCAGCACCGGTATCGGCTCCGGCATCGCGATCCCGCACGGCAAATGCGCCGCGGTCAAGGAATTGGTGATGGCCATCGGCATCGCTTCCGCCCCGATAGAATTTGAAAGTATCGATAACAAGCCCGTGCAGATTATCGTGCTGCTGGTCTCGCCGCCCGATCAGACGGGGCCGCATATTCAGGCGCTGGCGCGTATCAGCCGCCTGTTGCTGGACGCCCAGTTCAAAGCCCAGCTTGAAAAGGCCGAAACGCCTGAACAGGTCTATACCCTGGTCAGCAACAAAGAAACTGAATGACAAGAAGGAGCGTCCCGTTTTCGAGACGCTTCTTTTTATTTTGCAGCGTATTGTGCCATTCAATCGGAGGCTGATTGTGCCAACAGAAGGCTCACATCGAGTTCCGCTCAACACAATAGTTATGTTTGTCGCGGCAATTGTCTGTGTTTTCTGCGCGGCAGCATGGGGACTGGTGGAATCGGTTGAGTCCAAGGGGATAAACGCCCGCGTGGTGCATCGGCAGGGTGTTACCGGCAGCGGCATTCACATCGCCATGCTTTCTTCGGGCAACGCCCGCGCCTCTCACGAAGCGTTTTCATTGCCCGACGGCCAGCGCATCATCACCAATTATGATTTCAGCGGCAAAGGCATCGCCGCGACCTCGCATGACACTCAGGTGGCCGCCATCGTCGTGTCGCGCGGCGGGGCGGACTATGCCGAATGCAAGGGCGTTGCGCCGGGTGCGACGCTGCACAGCGTTCGTCTTTCCGACGGCTCCATCTCGGCTTCGGTGGTCGAACGCGCCTTGCATGCGATGGTCGTCAACCAGGGCTGCCGCGTTGTGGTCACGGGCATTCAACTGCCCAGCACATCGAGCAAGCCCGACGGCACTTCCGTTTGGGCCAATCTGTACGATTATTACGCCGAGCATTACGATGTATTTTTTGCCAATGCCGCCGGCAACAGTGAATCGGCCGTCACCATCTTCGGCGACGGGCACAACGGCGTGACCACCGGCGGGCTGGCGCTGGATGAATACGGGCGTTGGTTCAAGACCGGCTCGATTTCCAATTCCGGCCCAACGGTTGACGGCCGCCGCAAGCCGGAATTGATGGCGCCCGCGCATCGATTGATGCTTCCGGCGGCATCGGGAGACGCTGTCTGGGCGGCTTCCGGTTCGACGCGGGGGGAAACCAGCTTTGCTGCGCCGCACACTGCCGGCGCCGCTGCGCTGCTGATGGAACGCGCCGCCCAAACTGAAACCCCGTATGGCGACAAGAGCCTGACGATCAAGGCGATTCTGGTTAACTCCGCCGACCCGAATCTTCTGGGCAAGTCCAACCGGCTGACGCACCCGGACGAAAATGTCTGGCATCCGGATCGCGGCTACGGCCGGCTGGATGTCGGACGCGCTATCAATGTGCTTGACGCCGGGCGCATCCGGCCTGAGACGATGCTCTCTGCTGCGGCCGGATGGGCGTATGAGACGATGGATTCCGATCAGCGCCACAGCTACCGCATCGCCGCGAAAAAAGGGGAGCGACTGGTCGTGACACTGACGTGGCATCGCAAGCAGATTCGCATCGGGACGCTGCTGTTTGCGGAGGAAAGGCCGCGATTCAATGTATTGCTCGAAGTGCGGTCGCCCGATGGGACTGTCCTTTTTTCCGAAACCGACGATGACAACAATCTCCGTAAGGCAAGTCTAATCCTGCCCGAAGACGGCGAATACACCCTCATTGTTCGCAACCCAACCCACCAGCAGCGCCGCGATTATGCAATGGCATTCGAACGCCGCGATTCGCAGGCCGAAACCCCCTGACCTCGCGGCCGGCCGCACGAGGCATAACTCCCTTCCGTATGAGGCATCCAAAAAAAAAGGCCGACGGGTGATGCCGCCGGCCTGTGATAAGTGGTTCGATACCCGTCGTTGTGCTATTGATCCGACGTGATCTGACGCGGGTCGTTGCCTTCTTCGATGGCCTGAATTTTTTTCACTCGCCGAAGATGTCGCCCATTGATGAAATCCGTGGTCAAAAAAGCCTCCACGATCTTACGCAGCATCGTCGAGCCGATCAGGTCGCCCGACAAGCACAGCACGTTGGCGTCGTTGTGCTGACGCGACAGACCCGCCGCCAGTTCGTCATAGCACAGGGCCGCGCGAATACCCTTGACTTTGTTGGCCGCGATACACATCCCGATGCCCGTTCCGCACACCAGAATCGCCCGGTCGGCCTCTTTGTCGGTCACGGCTTTGGCCGCGATAAAGGCGCTGTCCGGGTAATCGGTTGCCTGTTCATTCTGCGTCGATAAATCCACACAGGTAAACCCAAGCTGGGAAATAATCGCCCGGATTTCCTCGATGGCCTTGTGCCCTCTGTGATCGTTGGCAATCGCTACTTTCATAATAATGCGTTCATCCTCTCATTAATAGAACGTTCAATCTGTTCGGCGCACGAGCGATAGACATCCAAGTCGTACCCGACAGGGTCTGCGATCTCGCCTGAAGCGTCCAGCAAATAACACTTCGATTCCGTCTCCGCGGCGGTCTGCCTGATGTACTGCAAATGACTCTCATTCATCACAAAAATCAGGTCGGCCTGTTGAATCATCGCTGCGGTCAAACGACTGCTGCGATGGTTGTCCAGCGGCGTTCCCTTTTGCCGACTGACTTCCAACGCATGACGACTGGCAGGCATCGATTCAAAAGCCGCAACGCCGGCGGATATGATAGTATATCCGAACTCCTCTACCGCGTCAAGGTCGCAATTGAATTTGTCTGCCAAATATTTACGGCACAGAGCCTCGGCCATCGGGCTGCGGCAGGTGTTGCCCGTGCAGACAAACAACAGGTGCACCCGTGCGGCCTCAAGCGTTTGCGGTCGGCTGTAAACTCCTTCACGCAATACGGTTACGCCTTTTTCGCCGACGCGGACAACCGTGCTGTTGAGCCGATGCCGACACGACCCCGGCGCTTCGACAATCATCTCGATGTGCCCGTTGAAATAGGCCGCGACCTCATCGGCACTCACGGCCGGAGCCTGTGCGGCCGGATTGGCGCTGGGCGCGACTATCGGTGCAACCGCCGCCTTCAAAACCGCACACGCCACCGGATTATCCGGATACCGGACGCCCAAGGACCCGTCCCGATACAATAGTTCATACGTTTCCGGGGGCAGCGCGGCTCGGATTATCTCAAGAGATTCTTTGTCGGGTTCAAAGATAATCGTCATCGGCCCCGGCCACATCGTCTGCATCAGTTTCTTGGCCTGAAGCGTAGGCCGGGGCACATAGCGAGCCAAATCCTCAAGGCAGCCGATATGCAGCGAATACCGCTTGTCCGCCTGACGGCCCTTGATCGCGTCCAGCCGTGCCAGGACCCCCGGCTCGGCCTTGGCCCCCAGCCCATAGACCGTCTCGGTCGGCAAAGCCACAATCGCCCCGTCCCGAAGCAGCCGCCCGGCCCGCTGGATGGCCTCCGTGTCATCGACGGAAGAGATATATATCCGTTCTGTATTCATCATGGCGGCGATAGTACCAAAAAAGCCCATTCTTTTCCACGAAAAATGATTTTCTTGCATTCCCCCGCCCCAATAGGTATAGTCTCATCACCTTTTCGGGGTGTAGCTCAGCTTGGCTAGAGCGTCTGGTTTGGGACCAGAAGGCCGAAGGTTCGAATCCTTTCACCCCGATTTTTGCCGTAGGCAAAAATCAGAGCAGTAGAGAGTAGAGAGTTGAAATTAGAGAAGAGTTGTCTTTTTTTTGCAATCGTTCTGGTAATTCAACGCCGAGCTACTGCGATCTACTTTCCACTCTCTACTTTCAAAGGAAAGGGAATATGGCTTTCGCATTTGAAAAACTCGTCGTTTATCAGAAAGCGGTTGATTTCGCTGATAAAATATGTACAGCAACGTCCGAGTTTCCGAAAGGCTATTATTTCCTTCGTGATCAACTTAACCGGGCTTCAGTGTCAATTTCGGCCAATATTGCTGAAGGCAATGGACGGTTCACAAAAAATGATCGAAAGCATTTTTTTGGTATAGCCCGCGGCTCTGTACAGGAATGTGTTCCTTTGCTGGAATTGGCTGCCAGGCGAAGATTTCTGAACACCGGATGGCACGAATCTCTGAAAAATGATTTAGAAGAAATATCAAGAATGCTTTCGGGCTTGATAAACGGTCTTGAGAACCGAAAAATTTGAGTTGTTTGAGCATCTCCATGCACTATAGCGATTTACGCAGCAAAAGAGTCCTCGTCACCGGCGCCAGCAGCGGCATCGGGGCGGCAACCGCTGAGCTATTTGCCGCCCAGGGAGCTTATGTCGGCGTGCATTATTTTCGCACGGCCGACGGGGCGGAAGCGACGCTCGGCAAGGTGCTGTCGCACGCCGACGGCTGTCTGCTGCGGGCGGATATGCGGGATGAGTCCCAGGTGCGGGAGATGGTCGCCGCCTTCGCACGGCTGGCCGGGGGGATCGATGTGCTGGTCAACAACGCCGGCACGCTCATCGACCGGGTGGATATCGAGCAGATGCCGCTGGCCTTTTATGAGGACGTGTTCGCGACGAATGTTCGCAGTGCGTTTCTGGCGACGCGCGAGGCATTTCCGCATTTAAAGGTCTCTAAAGGCTGCATCGTCAATGTCGGCTCGGTCGCCGGCCACCACGGCGGCGGGGGCGGCTCCGGCGTCTATGCCGCGGCCAAGGCCGCCGTGCATACGCTGACCATCGCGATGGCCAAAGAATTCGGCCCGTACCGCATCCGCGCCAACTGCGTCGTCCCCGGCCTGATCGAGACGCGCTTTCACGAGCAGTTTTCCACCCCCCAGCGCCGCCAAAAGATCGCCGACGAAACGCCGCTGGGCCGAAACGGCACCGCCGAAGACGTCGCCAAAGCCATCCTCTTTTTAGCCAGTCACCAGGCCGCCGGCTTCATCACCGGCGAATACCTCGCCGTCAACGGCGGACTCTACATGCGAATGTAAAACGCAAATTGAAAACAGTATCTATACAGGGCTATCTAAATTTTTTTGTAAAATACAAAGAACTGTTCTTTCTGACCACTTGTTTCTTCTAAGTCGTTAACCGAACACTGTAATGCTTCGTAAATGTCTTTGTTATTTTCATACTGCCCGAGCAGCCTTCTTAAAAAAGTAATTGAACCAGAAACAATGGTTTCATTTATGTCTTCTTGCATATTTTCCCCGGAAGAAATATAGCCATATTCTTTTTGCATACAACTTTCGACATCATGCAATCTTTGTTTTTGCTTTTCAGACAGTTTTTGTTTTGCACTTTCATTCTGTTGTTCCATTTGAAATAGAATCGTTGCAATGGCAATTTTGATGTTAGAATATTCACATGATTTTTCAGAGTAATGTTGTTGAGCTTCAAGCAAAGCGCATATATACTTGTATCTTCTGTTTATTTCTTCCACATTTGCTGCATTATTTGGGTTATTAATACTCTTTTTCATGTTAATTCTCGTTAACAGTTTGTAGGGTGGCCACGTCCGCGCTATTATAAAACGCCTCCAGCCCGGATTCCGGATTCTTCACATTACACCCGGTCAGGAACCTCACACACACGCAAAGACAGATTCGTAACTGATACTTTGTCATAAGTGCCTCGTATTTCCATTTTTATAGGTGACTGGCCTTCATTAAGTTGAAGCCATTCACCAGCCGGCCGTCGTAAATGTACCGTGTTGTCTTTTCGGTTGTGTTTATTGTCTCAATTTTCTTGTTGGTTGGATAAAATGTCTGATTTCGTTTTGTTTTCCTGGTATAACTACCATAGATGGTAGTTTTTAGACTTCCGAATTTGTTCAGGGATATCCTCTTCATCTTTCACCAACGAAGGTCCTCCCATGATATAACCCCCATCGGGTTGTGTTACCCACACATAGACACCTCTGTCACTGCTGTCAACCCACAAATACTCTGTCTGGCGATCCCAATAGAGGCTCCATCGTTGAACAACACTAAAAGAGATTAAAAACGTTTCAGAATCCATAACAATTTCAGCCTTATTCGAATCAATTACGATTTTGCCTTCCGGGTTCTGGACACTGAATTGAAGCAGCGTTTTGGGCTTTTTAGATACCCTGATAACATACCCGTTCTCTGTCTCATACCGACCATACATCGTGATTAAACCTTCCCTCCAGGCGGCTGCCTTTTTATATCTGAAGTAAACCGAAAACGATACTGAACAAATGAGACACAAAATCAATGCTGCATATACGACGAGTTTATTCGATTTTTCCGCCCGGATATCCATTGAAATACTCCAGTTTATTATTGTATTGTTGTGGGCATTGGTTTTTTTGTCAATTGTATTTGTTTCGGTTTTTCGATCCAAATGTACGAGCCGTTTTTCTCATTACCGCGATCTATCACTTCCATTGCTATAGGTTGACTTTCCATCGAATCGGGATACTCTAATTTATCACTCATCCAATGCCTTGGGTCATTCGGTGATATTGTCCAAAATCGATAAACCTTATTATCTTCTGTTTTGGATAGAATCATCAAGGCCCATCTGCCATCAGTCCATTCTGTGGCATAAACAATTAATTTTCACTACTGTCCGGTTATTGAATTTTGATTTTCTTGTAACTTCATAATTTACAATATGTTGAACAAAAAAACAACTACAAACGATTTGAATTTGCCTGTACGATTTCGGCCATTTGATCAGAAAG
>JAAYCR010000006.1 GCA_012729675.1 Phycisphaerae bacterium
CGCCTGGGGAGTACGGTCGCAAGGCTAAAACTCAAAGGAATTGACGGGGGCTCACACAAGCGGTGGAGCATGTGGATTAATTCGAAGCAACGCGCAGAACCTTACCTGGGTTTGACATGCTTGGATGGCGTCTTGGAAACAGGAACGTCTGCCCTTCGGGGTGAAACTTGCACAGGTGCTGCATGGCTGTCGTCAGCTCGTGTCGTGAGATGTCGGGTTAAGTCCTTTAACGAGCGAAACCCTTACCGTTAGTTGCCATCAGGTTATGCTGGGAACTCTAACGGGACTGCCGGTGTTAAACCGGAGGAAGGTGGGGATGACGTCAAGTCCTCATGGCCTTTATGCCCAGGGCTTCACACGTGCTACAATGGCAATTACAGAGCGACGCGAGACCGCGAGGTGGAGCAAATCGCAAAAAAATTGCCTCAGTTCAGATTGCAGGCTGGCAACTCGCCTGCATGAAGGTGGAATCGCTAGTAATCGCGTATCAGCGATGACGCGGTGAATGTGTTCCTGAGCCTTGTACACACCGCCCGTCAAGTGATGGGAGCCGGGAGTACCCGAAGTCGGATTGCTAACCCGCAAGGGAGGCGTCTGCCGACGGTAAGCTCGGTGACTGGCACTAAGTCGTAACAAGGTAGCCGTAGGGGAACCTGCGGCTGGATCACCTCCTTTCTAAAGGATACCTTTAGACACGATTGGAGCATTCCTGCTCTTAACAATCGTGTAATGTCAGGTGCTCATTGTTGCATCGGCAACCATTTATGAAACTATATTAAGACCCGGTCCGTAAGGCCCGGGTCTTTTTGCGCGCGCACTTGGCCCACAAGATACGAACCGGCCATAGATAGCTTGGCGCGGCAGAGCCGCAAGCAAAATTCTAAACACTAAGCTCTAAGCGTGATTGATTGTTGAGAATGCGGAACCGCCGCTGCGTGTGTTGTCTTGCTTAACGCAGTTGTTCCTGTTCCCGCCGGGTGGCTTCGCGGAGGACATTTTTTTCTCTGTCCGTCAGGCTGGCCAGTCCCTCCTGGTGGATTTTTTCGAGAATCCGATCCACCTCGATTTCAAACGACCGCTCCTGTTCGATCTTTTGCGACCAGCGTCCTTTGGTTTTCTCCATTCGCATCCCGGCCAGCAGCGGCTGATAGAGCACATAGAGTACTCCCACCGCCATCCCCGTCAGGTGCGCCGCTTCGCCGCCGGCGTTGGTGCCGCCAAGAAAGTTCAGGAGGCTGAAGATCACCACAAGGATCGCCATTGTGCGCATGGTCATCGGGATCAAACCGAACAAAAACACCCGCAACTGGGGAAAGAGAATCGTAACCGCCCCCAGTATCCCGTACAGCCCGCCGGACGCTCCCACCATCGGCAGGGCGGGCAGAATGTTGAAGATCACCAGCAGGGTATAGACGACGCCGCCGGCGGCGCCGGCACTGAGGTAGAATTTTAAAAAACGCCTCGACCCCCAGCGATACTCCAGCAGCGGGCCGAAGAAATACAGCACGATCATATTAAAAAAGATGTGGAAAAAACCGCTTAGGTCATGCAAAAACTGATAGCTAATCAGCCGCCACACTTGTGCAATGTTGCTCCAATTCGCCGGATGAACGCTTGCCCAATCATACACCGGCCCGGCCAGCGGCGGAATCAGCGCACAAACCAAGTATATGCCGATATTGATGATCAACAGCCACTTAACCACCGGCGGCAGCGCAGGCTTGGCGAACTGGACATACTGTCCTGCCGACCTATGCTCATCCTGTAAATAATCGCGGTCGTAAATACCCATAAGCGGTCGCAAATCTCATCATTAACAATGCTATTATTCATTTACTATCGTCCGAAACGGCCTTCGGTTCAAGCTTAAATTCGAAGTGCTGTCCGGATGACGCCTGTCAAATACGTTTGTCCTTCGTGCAATCCGTCACGTTCTGCATGACGGTTTAAAGCCTGCCCTCTACCTGGGGTAGTAGTATTGCATGGCTTCGGGCATCATTTCTTCAATGTAGCGGATGCGCGTGGCGTCAGCCGGGTGGGTGCTGAGCAGTTCCGGCGGGGCGGCCCCTTCTTTGGCGGCGGACATGCGCGTCCAGAAATCGACCGCGGTGCGGGGGTTGTAGCCGGCCATGGCCATAAAGATCAGGCCGAGGCGGTCAGCCTCTTTTTCATGAAGACGGCTGTAGGGCAGGAGGACGCCGATCTGGGCGCCGAGGCCGTAGGACTGCATAAACAATTCCTGGGTTGCGGCAGGGCTGGTTTCGACAGCTTTGGACAGGGCCATGCCGCCCATCTCATAGAGCAGGCTCTGACTCATCCGTTCGCTGCCGTGCCGTGCGACGGCGTGGGCGATTTCGTGGGCGAGGACGACCGCCAGCCCTTCGTCGTTTGGGGTGATGGGCAGGATCCCGGTATAAACGACGATCTTGCCGCCGGGCATACACCAGGCGTTGACCTCATCGCTTTCGATGGTGTTGAACTGCCAGTCAAAGCCGGCGATGGTGTCCATCATATTATTGTCGCGGCAGTACTTCTCGACGGCCTTCGCCAGACGTGTGCCGACACGGCGGACCTGTTCGCTGTGCGCAGGATTGGCGGCAGTCTTGTTTTCGCTCAGGAAGGTGGTGTATTCTTGAAGGGCCATGGAGTTGACCATCGAATCAGGCACCAGATTCAGTTGGCTTCGACCGGTGATGGCGACTTTGCCGCATCCGACCAAGAACGGCAGCATGCAAATAAGCAGCATGAGTTTAACACGATATACGGCAGCCATAAGTGTTCTCCTAAAAGGTTGAGGTTATCGGTGGTAGAGTTTTGACGCGGGGACAAAGGGTATTCTTCGGCGGGATGCCGCCCTGCAGGAAAAGATCGCCGGAATCAGGCCGCGGCGCCGCACAACCGCCCAACGTTAAGATTGCATCGGAAGCCCATACACCATCTGTCAGTATGCGGCTTGCTTTCAAGGTACAATCCTTTCAGTCGAAATTGCTTTCTCACGCGTCGTTTTGTTAAGCATATCACCTTGTACGGGCAAAGTCAACGAGGGGTTTGTGAGTGTTTTTTTTGTTTCGGGCATTTTCTGAGGGTGAACAGGTTGATTTCGCCGGGGCAGTGATAGCGGACGGGGACGCCGGAGGCGCCTGCGCCGCCGCTGGTGTAGCCGGTCATTTTTCCATGATTCCAGAGTCCGCGGATACACTTTCGGGGTGCGGCGGTGGAAAAGACGACGGCCGTGCCGCCGGGCAGGCAGATCTGGCCGCCGTGGGTGTGGCCGGAGAGGTAGAGGTCGATGTCTCGCTCGGCGGCCTGGGCGTACAGTTCCGGAGAATGGGACAAGAGAATCTTGAAGTCGTCGTCGTTCAGGCCCTGCATCGCCAAATCGAGGTCGTGGGCCTTGAAGTAGTGGCAGTCATCAACGCCGACGATATGGAGGGTTTGGCCGGCGCGTTCGATCGCGGTGTTTTCGTTGAGCAGGAGAGTGGCGCCTTCTGCGCGGAGAACCTCGGCCAGCGGGGAGTAGTCGTGGTTGCCGAAGATGGCATAGACGGGGCTTTTATCGCGCAGGGCGCGGGTGATAATGCCGGCGTTTTCGGCGGCCACGGCGGTTATATAGTGGTGAAAGCAGAAATCGCCGCCGAGGATGGCAATATCCCGCGGGAGGTCGGCGGTCAATTGCAGCACCTTGTCGAGCAGGCCGGGGATGCGGTCGGCGTGGAGGTCGGAAATCCAGAGAATGCGAAAGCCGTCAAAGGCATCGGGCAGATTCTCAAAGGCGAATTCCTGATGCGTCAGTCGGACATTGAGGACGTTGCCAAACCCGCGGTTGTAAAGGCCGCAGAGCTTGAGGAAGCCGCCGAGTACCGGCTCCATAAAGGACAGATTTTCCCAGCGCAGCCACCAGAACCACCCGCGACGGATAGCGTGCTTGCGATGCTCGTGTTCGACGGACAAACGTTTTTCAGATACTGGACGCAATGGCAATCTCCTTTGCATTTTGGGTACAAAAGGATTATAATAAACCATTTATAGATTTCCAGACAAATGCATCGAAAAAAGGGATAAATAAAGGGTAGCCACGCAGGTCTTCCCGGTACTGTATTGCCATCGGGGCGAACCTATGTGTTCGCCCATCGTTGCGAGTTGGGTTGATGATGCGGTTTCAAATGGCTGCGGGCAGACACATAGGTCTGCCCCGACGATGAAATTATGGATGCTAAACGAATATATATAAAAAGTTTCGGCTGTCAGATGAACAAGCTGGATTCGTCGCTGGTCACGGCGGCGCTGGCCGAGCGGGGGTTTGTGTTGACCGACAAGGCGACCGAGGCGGACGCGGTCTTGATCAATACCTGTTCGGTGCGGGAGCATGCGGAGGATCGGGTGCTGTCGCATCTGGGGCATTTGCGGCATCTGAAGAAGACACAGCCGCAGTTGGTGGTGGCGGTGATCGGCTGTATGGCGCAGCGGATGGGGGAAACACTGCTGGCGCACGAGGCGGTCGATGTGGTGGCCGGGCCGGGGCAATTGCACGAGGTGCCGGAGTTGATTGATAAGGCGATGGCCGACCATCAAAAACGGATGCACGTGCTGGACAATATCCGGCAGCCGGCGGCCAGCGAGGCTATCCGCGACATTAGCGAGCGGCTGGATGCGTTTGAGCTGGCGTACGACTCGGATGCCAATCATATC
Source organism: Phycisphaerae bacterium (assembly GCA_012729675.1). GTDB lineage: Bacteria > Planctomycetota > Phycisphaerae > Sedimentisphaerales > Anaerohalosphaeraceae > T3Sed10-213. Next base: position 4,690 of record JAAYCR010000006.1, read on the forward strand.
AAGTCGCAGGCGTTCATTCGGGCGATGCGGGGGTGTAACAATTTCTGTTCGTACTGTATTGTGCCGTATGTGCGGGGGCCGGAGGTGTCGCGGGCGCCGCAGGCGATTGTCGAGCAGGCGAAGAAGCTGGCCGGCGAGGGGATCCGGCAGATTACGCTGCTGGGGCAGACCATCAATGCGTATCGCTATACGGCCGGGGACAGAACTTATACGCTGGCGGATTTATTGGAGCAGGTCAGTGCGATTGACGCTGTGCGGTGGGTGCGGTTTATTACGAGCCATCCGGGGCAGTTTGATCCGTCGATTTTGCAGGTGATGGCGGACTTGCCGAAGGTGTGTCCGTATCTGCACATCCCGGCACAAAGCGGCTCGGACAGGATTCTTCGGGCGATGAATCGGGGATATACGGCAGAGGGGTATATCGAGCTGATCGAAAAGGCCAGGGCGACGGTGCCGGAGCTGGCGCTGGCGGGCGATTTTATCGTGGGCTTTCCCGGTGAGACGGACGAGGATTATGAGGCGACGGCGGCACTGATTCGGCGAGTGCGGTACAAGAACTGCTTTGTGTTCAAGTATTCGCCCCGGCCGGGAACGCACGCCGAGAAGAAGCTGGCCGACGATGTGCCCGCCGAGGTCAAGCAGGAACGCAACGCCAAGCTGCTGGAGATCATCAGCGAAATTGCCGATCAGGACAATCAAACGTTTTTGGGCAGGACGCTGGAGGTGCTGGTCGAAGGCCCCAGTAAAAAACCGCACCTGAACAAGGCCGAAAACGAAGACAACCCGCAACTTGTCGGACGGACGAAACACGATTATATCGTGGTCTTCAACGGACCGGAATCCTTGACCGGCCAATTCGTCAAGGTCCGCGTTACCAAAACCGCTGCCTTGACGTTGTTTGCGGAACTGGTCGCATAATAAAGAAACCATAGATTTCGCAGATGACGCAGATTTATTGTGTTTGACAATTCGCCCGTCGGGCGGGCGGACAACAAGGGATGGGCGGTTCCGTGTGCGGCGGCGGGGGTTGTGGCGGTCGTAACGGGGTTTGTGATGACATTTTCATGGCCGCTGTCGTCGCCATACAATCTCGCCTTTGGGGAGATGACGGTGCTTTTTGGGGGGGGCTGCTGGGGGCAGGGGGTGCCATTGCCAAGGGGTGGGATTTGTTCCCGCTGTGCTATTATGCCCTCTTTGCCGGGTTGGCGGCGATATTGATCGGGATTCGGTTCATCGATTTGGGGCTGACCCGCACGCCGCTGCTGTCGGGGATAGGGTTTATTCTGACCGGCCTGTGCGGGGCGATTCTCCTGTTTGCCACCGCAGCGATTTTGGATTTAGGGTTGCATTTGGTCAATAAGAATAAGTATACTTGTGGACAAGAAGTTTTGATCATTTTAAGCTTTGTTTTTTGATATGGGAGAGATTGCTATGAAAGCCAACAGAATGGGTATCGTTGCAGTTTTGGGGATTGTGATACTAATCGTTGTGTTGGGCTGTCGATCTGGATCTGACAGGTCGCCTGCCTCAACGCAGACTGTAACTATGGAGCCGCATCTGCAGGCCGAGCGTCGTCTGCCACAGGGTTTAAAGGAGGTTGCCAGTGCCGCCTATCCTTCGGTTGAGGGTCTGGCCTCCGGC
>JAAYCR010000053.1 GCA_012729675.1 Phycisphaerae bacterium
AAAAAAGATAAATTTTATGGCGGTGGCTATCGTTGAAAATACAGGTTTGGAAGACGGGCGAAGACAGGCCTCTAACAGGGTAAATCCGAGCGAAGCGAGGATTGAATTTAAAAAAAGAGAACGGGTAGCGGTTTTTTTTCTAAATGTTAAATATTGCTGATCAAGATAAATGGATCCTGTTTCCACGGAACGGCAATATTTTAAACCTTCAACCATGGAAAGGACACCCTCGCTCCACTATTGATTTGAAAGGAGATTGGCCATGATAAAGGGAAACATACTAACACTTGCCGCTTGTTCCCTATTCTGTGTTGTCGGGGTATGTTATGCAGAGGTATCACAGGACATGGTTCTGTGGTATCGCCAGCCGGCAAGCCAGTGGCTTCAGGCGGTGCCACTGGGCAACGGCATGATCGGAGCAATGGTTTTTGGGGGAGTACCGCAGGAACGAATCGCACTCAATGAATCGTCCTTCTGGTCCGGGCGTCCGCACAACTACGACGATCCCAACGCCGGCCAATATTTTGGCCAGATTCGCGATCTGGTTTTCGCGGACAAGTTTCAGGAGGCCGAGAAGCTTATCGATGACCGTTTCTATGGCATACCCAAGGGGCAGGAGGCCTACCAGCCGATAGGCGACCTGTTGCTGTCCTTTGCGGACGCTAACTTCATTGACTATCGTCGCGAGCTGAATATGGAAACCGGCGTTGCTAAAATCAATTATCGCCAGGGCGACGCCGTCATCACCCGGCAGGTTTTTGTCTCCTGGCCCGACCGTGTTCTGGTTGTGCGCATCAGCGCGGATAAGCCAGGCCGCATATCCCTCGGGGCTCAGTTTCAAGGCCCCTATATGGACTCCAGCACTGCTGAACCTGACCGTCTGGTCATGGAGGGAGTCTGGAAAGGCCCATTTCCGCCGCCGCGTCCGGGGAATCCTGCTCAGATTGCCAGGACCGAGGGCAAGGGCCTGCGCTACAAGGCTCTGCTGACGGTGCGTCTTGAAGGCGGGAGGTCAGAAACCGACGGTTCCATACTAAAAATAACCAACGCCGACGCCGTGACCCTTATTCTGACGATTGCCACAAGTTATGTAAATTACCACGACATCAACGGCGATCCCGCGGAACGATGCAGGACAATCATGGAAGATGTATCCGGCAAAGACTATGCGACTCTCTATCGCAGGCATGCGGATGATTTTAAAGGCCTTATGAGCCGTGTGCATCTGAACGTGGGCGATGCTGGTTTGAACACCAATCCCACTGACCAGAGACTGCAGGTTTTACGCTCCGGCGGCTCAGATACCAATCTCGAAGCACTCTGCTTCCAGTTCGGCCGGTATCTCCTGGTCTCCAGCAGCCGAGCCGGCGGACAGGCAGCCAACCTCCAGGGCATCTGGAACGAGGCCGTTCTGCCGCCCTGGGGCAGCAAGTATACCACCAATATCAACGTCGAAATGAACTACTGGCCTGCGGAGGTCTGCAATCTTGCGGAATGCCATCAACCTCTGTTCGGCCTGATCAAAGACCTTTCCGAGACTGGGGCCAGGACCGCCAGGAACTATTATAATTGTGACGGGTGGGTGACTCATCATAACACTGATCTGTGGCGCGGCACAGCACCCGTTGATTCCGCCAGGTATGGAATGTGGCCGGTGGGCGGTGCGTGGCTGTGCCGGCACCTATGGGAACACTATGCCTTCGGCGGCGACGAGAAGTTCCTTCGTGAGTATTACCCGGTCATACGGGGTTCCGCCCAGTTCCTGCTGGAATTGCTGACAGAGGATCCGAAACACCACTGGTTAGTGACACCGTTCTCTATATCCCCTGAACACACGTATCGGGACAAAGACGGGAACACCGCGTCCGTGTCACAGGGGCCGACCCTGGATATCGCGCTCATACAGGACTTGTTTTCGCATTGCATAGAGGCCAGCCGGATTTTAGATTTGGATGAGGATTTCCGTGCGAAGCTCGCCGATGCTCTCAAGGAACTACCGCCGTACCGGATTGACAGCCGCGGTACACTTCAGGAATGGATTGAGGATTGGACCCCCGGAACTGAGGGCCATAATACTTCACCTCACTTCCCCTTCTTCCCGGGTTATTCTATCACCTTGCGAGACGATCCCGAACTTTCAGACGCTGTCAGACAGGGCATGGAGGTTCGCCGACCCGGCGGCGGCTGGATCGGAGCATGGAACACCTGCGTATGGGCTCGTCTGGAACAGGATGAACGGGTGGAGGAATGGATGCGAGCCATTGTGCGTTCCCTCGCCGATAATCTGCATAACCGCAGCTCGAACCAATCCGATGCCAGTTTCGGCCTGACTGCCGCTGTTGCCGAAGCTCTCTTGCAGAGTCATGCCGGCGAAATCAGCCTGCTTCCGGCTCTGCCGCCCAGCTGGACAAACGGTTCAGTCAGCGGTCTCCGTGCCCGAGGGGGACATGAAGTAGCGATGGAGTGGAAGGGCGGCAAACTGCTGTCCGCTTCTATCCGCAATTCTGAGTCTGCTGTGGTCAAGGTGCGCTATGACTCCAAGACCGTCGAGGTTTCGATTAAGGCCGGGCAAACGCTTCTTCTGAATACTGACCTGGCGGTAGTAAATTAATCATTGGACAGGACAATGAAATTGAACTCCAGCCGGACGAATACGGAGAACCAAAAATGGACACCGTTAAAACACGGACGTTTCGATCTTATGAACGTTGAAAGCTGAAATCTATGAAACACCCATTGACCCATACGTTGCGGCATAATCCTATGAAAAATCCCGAAACTCTATTATTAAACATGGCAATAGCGACGGAGATTGATTTCGTTTGCCCGTTTACCGTTTCTTGATTAATGAGTGCCTTAGTTTAGCGACAGTGAGAGTCGTTATGAAAACTGCAATTAATATCAATCAAAAGACATTTATACAAAAGAGGGAATTATGAGACGCAGAGATTTTCTTAAGAAAAGTACAGTCGCTGCCGGCCTGGCAGGCTCCCTAACATTACTTCGGCCGGTTAAAGCAAGCGAAAACAGTCCCGAAAAACCAGACCCGACTTCCAGCCCGACGTCACAATCAACAGCGGCCGCACGGGAGGAGAACCGTTCAACGGAGTATCTCAGGCAAGCGCAACAGGATGATTTCTTGCCCAAGCAGCCTGTGGTCGCAAAATCGTCTCGGCCTGATGCCATCCAGATTTCGCCGATGCCGCTGGCAGAACGGGTCAGGCGGAAGATTGTACCCCAGCGGGGCTTTTGCAGCTTTACGCCCGACAGCGGCACTTTACTATCCGGCAATGGCCCGATGAACATCGAGTTACTGTGCAATCCCTACACCGAACAGATTCCCTTCCGCCACGAAAGCTTGTTCGCACCGCGTCAGAGGCCTTTCGAGGCGCCCAACATTGCAGGAATTTTCCCGCAGGTGCGGCAAATGGTACTGGATGGAAAATACCACGAAGCTGCACAATTCGCTTACCAGAAATGGCAAGAAAGCAACACACAGGGAGGCAGAATGGGATTCGGCGGCGGAGGGGGATTTTCCATGACCCTTGAGTTTCCGGGAACCGCATCGGTCAAGGACTATCTCCGCACGGTGGATTTCGAGAGCACTGAGGTGAAGGTTCATTGGACGGATGAGCGCGGCGACTGGATTCGCCGGACATTCACGTCGCGGCCGGACAACGCCGTGATTCAATGGCTGACCGCCCCCCAAAACCAGTCGGTGAATGTCCGAATTACGGTATCGGCGGAAAGAGGAGGAACGCGAGGAGCAAGAGGAGGGCGTGCCGGATCCGGCGCCGGAGGCGGAATGCGCGGGGGCAGCGATGGCCAAAGCAATATTCAGCAAGATTACAACGAACAAAGACTGATTTACAAGGGCCGTTTGGACCCCTCTGTTGACAACAGAGGCTATGCCGGTGTAACCCGCGTCGTCCGCGACGGCGGCTCAGCCCGGATGGAGGGAAACACGCTGGTCATTGAGGAGGCTGCCTCCGTCATCCTGCTGACTCGAATTGATTATTTCCCGGATTACAGCGAGGAGAAGGTGGAGGCAACCCGGCAGGCGTTGGAACAACTCACCCCGGACTATCCGGCCCTCCTGGAGCGGGCACGCAAGATTCAGTCCGAGATGCTCAACCGCGTCACCGTGGATTTCGGCGGCGCCTCGCAGTACGGATTGTCATCTGAAGAACTGTTATCCGCCCAAAGATCAAGCCCGGGTTATTCGCCCGCCTTTCTGGAAAAGGTATTTGAGATGTGCCGCTATTGGTTCATCCTCACCAGCGGTAAATATTGTAGCATGTCGGCTCTGACCAACATCAATATCAACCTGCAGCTGGCACCCATGGCCCTGGGCTATCATCGTGAAGGCGAGCAGGCCTACTTCAACTGGATGGAAAGCCTGGTGCCGGACTTTCGCACCAACGCCAAGAATATTTTTGGTATGCGCGGTACCCATTACGCCATCTCGCCGACCAAAGACTCGGGCGTCATTACCATGTTCGACCACGCAGGTTCCGCCCTGACCGGCGAGACCTGGCCGCATCCCTACTGGACTGCCTGCGGCGGCTGGTGCGTGCGCCCGTTCTGGGACCACTACCTGGTTACGGGGGACAAGGATTTCCTCCGCAAGCGCGTGGTGCCCGCGTATAAAGAGTTGGCGCTGTTTTACGAGGATTTCCTGACAATAACAGACAAGAATGAGAACTCCATCTTTGTCCCATCTTTCTCCCCGGAGAACAATCCCGGCAACCTGGATCCTTCGCAAATGCTGGTAATCAACGCCAGCATGGACATCGCGGTTTGTCGGGAAGTTTTGGCAAATTTAATCGAGGCCTGCGAGCTGCTGAGTATCGAGGCCGACAGCGTGCCGAAATGGAAGGCGATGCTGGCCAAGCTGCCGCCTTATCTGCTTGAACCGGACGGCACCCTGAAGGAATGGGCCTGGCCCACGCTGGGAGAGCGTTATGTTCACCGCCATACCTCGCACTGCTACGGCGCCTGGCCCGGTGACGAGATCGATCCGGACCGCACGCCGCAACTGGCCAGGGCCGCAGTGATAGCCAACCGGCGCCGCGTTCCAGAGCGGTTGGCCGGACATGGCCCCTGCCATCGCGCCTTGATCGGAGCGCGGCTCAAAGACAGCTATATGGTGGACAGCGAGTTGCGGCAACTGATTGAAACAGGCTGGGTCACCCAGACGCTTCGGTGCCCTCACGATCCCTACTCCGGGATGGGCGCTCCGGATCCGCAAGGCGGGATTCCCGCGATCATGATGGAAATGCTGGCCTACTCCCGCCCCGGTGTGATTGAGGTGCTTCCAGCGCTTCCTCCATCCCTGATGAAAGGCTCGATGAACGGAATGCTGCTCCGCACTTTCGCCAGGCTCGACAAACTCACATGGGACATGGATGCTCTGACTGTGGACATCACAATCACCTCGATGAGGAAGCAGGATGCCACGTTGATTGCCCGGTATGGAATTGAAGAAATATCTGCGCCGGATGGAATTCTGGCGGCGAAACCCAAGGCCGGCACGGCCGATTGCGGCCTGCATCTGCCGGAGGGCAAACCTGTGGAAATACACCTTAAGCTTGGCCGGCGTAATCCGCTCGAGTGGGTCAATTGGATTGATTAATGAGCATAGAAAAGAAGCAATTCAGACCGGATTCTGAAGCTCTTATTATGACAAAAAATAGACGAGGAATGAATATATGAAACGTAGAGAGTTTCTTAAAACAAGTATAGTTGTTGCCGGAGCAGCGAATTCCGTAACGGTGCTACAGCCGCCGCTTGAGGCAAGCGAAAACAGCCCCCAGATGCCGCTCCATGCTTCCGGCCAGGCTTCCGAATCCGCCGGAGCAGCACAGGCTGACAATCGTTCTGCTGAGTATCTTAAGCGTGACAAAGTCGATCCTTTCCTGCCCAAGCCGCCCGCACCCGCAAGATCCTATCAGGTCTCACCGATGCCGCTTGCGGAACGACGCAAGCGAAACATTGTGCCGCAGCATGGTTTCTGCAGTATCACACCCGGCGAGCTGGTCAGCGACAGTCTCCTTTCCGGCAATGGCCTGATGAACCTCGAGTTGATGGGCGATCCCTACGCGGAGCAAATTCTTTTTCACCACGAATGCCTGCTCATGCCTTGGAAGCGGCCCCTGGAGGCCCCCAACATCGCCGACCTATTTCCGCAAGTGCGGCAAATGGCACTGGATGGGAACCGCCAAGCCGTGTCGCTTGCAGTTCAGCGAATGAATGAAGGCCCCATCAAACCGAATACCGAACCGCACCGAACCATTCCGGCATTCCTCATGCGGCTTGATTTCCCGAAAACCGCATCCGTAACAAATTATCTCCGCACGGTTAATTTCGACAACAGTGAGATTAAGGTAATTTGGACAGACGCGCAGGGCGACTGGCTTCGTCAAACGTTCGCTTCCCGGCCTGATAACGTAGTCGTTCAGCGGTTGACCGCCCCGGCCGGTCATTCGGTGAATGTCCGAATCTCTTTGCAGAAGTCCGCTCAGTGGAGCATGACTTCCGGGACATCCTGGGGCAACCGCCCCGCCTGGGGAGCATCCAAGGGTATCGAAGCCGGCGATGTTCAACACGATTTTAACGTCCAGCGTCTCATTTATAAATGCCGTTTGGACCCCGATGTGGATAATAGCGGATACGCTGGAGTAATCCGAGTTGTCCGTGACGGCGGTTCAGTCCGGATGGAGGGAAACACCCTGGTCATTGAAAACGCATCTTCGGTGATGCTGCTGACACGCATCGAGTATTTCCCTGACTATACTGACGATAAGGTGGATTCTCTCCGGGAAGCGGTCGAACAAATCACCCCGGACTATGCGGCCCTCCTGGAACGCCATCGTAAGGTCCAGTCGGAAATGCTCAACCGTGTTACAGTGGATTTCGGCGGTGCCTCCCAGAACGGCATGTCCGTTGAGGAACTGCTGGCCGACCAGCGATCACGACCGGATTTTTCGCCCGCCCTGCTGGAAAAAGTATTCGAAATGGGACGCCATTGGTTCATCCTCACCAGCGGCAAGTATCCGAACATTCCGGCCGAGGTCAGCTTCACCATCAACCTGCAAACGGCCGGTTTGGAGCCGCCTGACCGCCGCCGCGGAGAAGAAACGCGACCTGCGGGACTCGGCCTTCTGCAAACGGCCGGTGCGGTACAGGGTGACCTCCGCGAAGGCATGGAAGCCTACTTCAATTGGATCGAAAGTCTGGCCCCGGACTGCCGGGCCAACGCCACGAACATCTTTGGATTCCGCGGCACATCGTACCCCCTCTGGCCGCAGCAGGGAATGGGCGTCAAGTACTACTACAGCAGTACCGCGATTGGAAGTCTCTGGCCCTACTGGATTTCCGGTGGAGGTTTGTGCTATCGCCCGTTCTGGGATCACTATCTGGTGACGGGGAACCTGGAATTCCTTCGCAATCGCCTGGTGCCGGGCCTCAAAGAGCTTGCGCTGTTTTATGAGGACTTCCTGACAGCCGTCGATAAGAATGGAAACTATATTTTCGCCCCCTCCTTCTCGCCGGAGAACAATCCTACCAGCGCCGATCCGTCGGGGCCTGTACTGGTCAACGCGACGATGGACATCGCCGTGTGCCGGGAAGTCCTGACCAATTTGATCCAGGCCTGCGAAATCCTGAGCATCGAGGCCGATAACGTGCCCAAATGGAAGGCGATGTTGGCCAAAATGCCGCCATACCTGCTCGACCCGGACGGCACTCTGAAAGAATGGGCCTGGCCGATGCTGCAGGAGCACTACGCCCACCGGCATGTCTCTCATCTCTATGGCGCCTGGCCCGGCGACGAAATTGACCCCGACCGCACGCCGCAACTGGCCCGAGCCGCGAAGATCGCCGACCGGAGGCGCACGTTCGATCTGATGTCCACCGCGGTGGTGGGGGAAACTCTGCCTGCTTATGCCCGCTGCCATCGCGCCCTGGCAGGGGCGCGGCTTAAAGACGACGTAATCGTCGACATCCAACTGCGGCAATTGATTGAACAGGGCTACGTCAGCACTTCGCTGCGGTGTTCGCGCGATCCATATGCCGGGCCGGTATCGGATGCACAGGGTGGAATTCCTGCGATCATCATGGAAATGCTTGCCTATTCCCGCCCCGGCGTAATCGAGGTATTGCCGGCTCTGCCGCCCCTTCTGGTCAGGGGCTCGATCAATGGAATGCTGGCTCGCACCTTTTCCAAGATAGATAAACTGGCATGGGATATGGAAGCTCGGACCGTAGATCTAATAATCACCTCGTTAAGAAAGCAGAAGGTAACGTTGATCACCCGGTATGGAATTGAAGAAATAGCTGCGCCGGATGAAATTGTAGCGGCCAAGCCCAAGGCTGGCACGGCCAACTGCGATCTGAACTTGCCCGCAGGAAAACCTGTAGAAATCCATTTGAAGCTGGCTCAACAGAAACCGTTCGATTGGGCAACCACGGTCTCTTATTGACGATTGAAAAATTAGCTAAACTGTATTGTCATGCCGGGCTTGCCCCTGCATCCAGCGGGTAACGCTCTGGATGCCGGCTCAAGACCGGAATGCAACCTTTGAAAGAGCAAAGAGTGAGCTGCAGATTAATATTTGCACGGTGCGATGGAATCGCTCTTAATCTCAAAAAAAACGGTGGGGGACATACGTTACTGTCCCCCGCCGTCATGTTTTTTTAATTGGACGCAGCAGGTGCTGCTGGAGATTTAATATAATCCACGATCCAGTCAAAGAAAGGCACAATATTCGGTCCTGATGTGTGGCCGCCTTCATGTTGACGGAAAGCCAGATCGCCGCCCTTCAGTGTCCCTACCGGCGGCAGTGGTTCATGGATCCAATCCTGGACATCGCTGCCGTATCCCTTTTTGCCTAACAGCTCATACGCCTTTGTCGCCAGAATGCCTGCACGGTAACTGCCCGGAGCGTCAACCCACTTGGGATCGCCCGGCTCAATACCGTAGCTGATGAAGCACGGACGAGGAGCACACAGAGCGATCAGTTGATGAGAATCGACCGGCAGATCGGATGCATTCATGGACTTGCCGTTGATGTCGGAGGCACCGTACTTGAGGAAGTTTCCACACATCCAGTGATACTCTCCGGTTCCGGTGAGGTTTTCGACAGCTTCGCCGAAATCATGGCGATGGAGTTTGGCTCCGCCTTCACCGGAAGAAGCCACCAGGGCAACCCCCACACGCGGATCAAACGCCTGGGTTACCAGAGCTGCCTTGCCATAACGTGATACACCTTCGATGCCGACACCTTTCGGATCAACTTTCGCGTCCGGATTAGCTTCAAAATAGTCGATTAATTTGCTGACACCCCAACCCCATGCACGCAGGGCTCCCCAGTCTTCGGGTTTTCTGGGTTGGCCTTTGTTGGTCAGGCCAATGATCCCCTGACGCAGGGCATTTCCACCGCTGTCGGCCTGAATGCTGCCGGGATTGATGGTACCGTAGCCCCACCCCTTGCTGATAGCAGTTCCCGGAACGCCGCCAACGGTACCGCCGCCGGCACCCCCACGACCACCACCCATGCCTCCAAATCCTCCCCCGAATTGAAGAAGAACCGGTACTGGCCCGGGCGTATTGGCCGGGACAGTAAAACTGGCTTGAATGTCAACAGTGATTTCGGGAAATGCACTATTATCAACGTGCCCTACGAGTGTTTTTGTGATTATCGGGGTACCATTAACCTCGCCTTCGGTCGTGTTGGTGACTTCCCAGTTGACTTTTGGTACATTGGCCGGAATGCGGCCATACACTTCTCGTTCAAAATCCTCGAGTATCTCAGCGCGGCGTTTGGGCCATTGATCCGCTCTTGTCACCTTCGTGCCGTCTTTCATGGTGAGCAGATCAGGTAACGTCGGCATCCACTCATTGGCAGTCGCTTCATCGAAGCCGGGGCCCGTCTGGTTGCTGCCGCTTTTTCCCGGACGAAGTGCCTTAATACCGAGTTGACCCATCATGTGTTGATGATCATTGTATCCTTCCTCAATCCAGGCCGGAGGTGTTCCGCCTCTGGCACCGCCGAAACCTCCAAAGCCGCCGCCTCCGGCACCGCCAAAACCTCCGAAACCACCTGCGCCGCCGCCTCTGGCACCACCTCTGGAACCGGCGGGTGCAGCAGGAGTGTCAGAACTTGCATACGTTAGCGCAGCGAGTATCGCGACAACGCATAACAAAGTAAAGGTAATACGTGATAGACTTGCTTTCTTACTCATGATCAATCCCCTTAAAAAAATGTCATAAGTTACAGATGACGTTAAAACGTTGGTGAATTATACCCGTATGAAGACAAACTTGAAAGCTTTATATAGAAGTTTTTTTAAGAGACAGAATAATTTAAAATGAAAATGGCCATCGCAGATTCTTGATACAATCCTGTACAGGAAATTATGTCGTTTGACAATATAGTACAAATCATTTATATTTATTCTATAAAAAGAGATTTATTATCCTTTTTAATGTGGGTGTATAGATGATATAAGAACTGTATTCATAACTTAAGAAATCAGGATGCCGGAATTTGTACATGGACCAGCGAAAATCATCTTTCGGCCTATTATCTCTCGATGTTCAATCCCCGGCTCAACCGAGACTTTTCAGTTTACCTTCGAGGATAATCAACTTATAATGGAGATCGTGGCACCGACCGGGGGCCGTATAGGACCTCCAGGAATGACGCAGCAGCAATTGCGAAATCTGAACTTTACAGGAACTCAGAAAACCGATTAATTAGTAATCTTGTTGGAAGAATTAAAACAATTAATATCTAATCCGGGCAGGTTATTATGAAGAAAATGTTATCGACTATCGTTATCCTTTTAATATGCAATATGACATTTGGAGAAGTTGTAAAAGATGTGCTTGGAGACAATAATGGAAGCAAGATCAATCTCTATACCTTGACGAATAAGGAGGGGAATGTATTGAAGCTGACCAATTATGGGGCAAGAATCGTCAGGATTGAGGTTCCCGATAAGGATGGTGTTAAGGATAATGTGACTACCGGGGGTGAAACACTCCAGACGATCATCCGCGGCGATGCCTATGGAGGAGCAAGTATCGGGCGTTTTGCCAACAGGATCGCGAACGGAAAATTCACTCTCGATGAAGTTGAGTATAATTTACCTATTAATAACAGAGCCTCTTGCAAAACCTCAAGAAATGGTGTCTTGGTAGTGAGCGTAGGCAGGGAGAATCCATGCAGATGGGCGTTTCGGATCGGATTTGTGCAGGATTTTGATCGACAGCTCGCGGTGGGTGGCT
>JAAYCR010000054.1 GCA_012729675.1 Phycisphaerae bacterium
AGCCACCCACCGCGAGCTGTCGATCAAAATCCTGCACAAATCCGATCCGAAACGCCCATCTGCATGGATTCTCCCTGCCTACGCTCACTACCAAGACACCATTTCTTGAGGTTTTGCAAGAGGCTCTACGGGTTGTCTTCTGTGCTGACGGTGACGGCGCGGCCGGTGATGGATGAGCGGGGCCGGCTGAACGCGCATATCCAGACCGTGCGGCTGGGGCTTTTGCCGTTTACCGAGGTTGCAGTGCGGATTGCCGAGAAAGCCGTTCGAGACAGTGCAGGGGACTTTGGCGACTGGCCGGGGGTCGAGGTGGTGCTGCGGGCGATTGTCGCCAATGAACCGATTGAGCCGGTTTTTGAGTTTGATAAACAGCGGATTTGGGTGCAGCAGGTCGCGGTTGAGCCGGGACGGATGCGGGTGCGGCTGTCGCCGGAGAACAAGGCTGTGTATCGGTATTGAAGACAGTCATCAGTAAACAGTTATCAGTAAACAGTTATCAGTAAACAGTTATCAGTGAACAGTTTTCAGAGAAGAGTTGGCGGGGTTAGTGGGTGACGGGGGTGTTGTGGATGTAGCGAAAGGCGCCGGAGGTGGTCAGGTATTCATTTGGCGTGTTGCTGCGAATCAGGATGGCTTCGACATCGTCAATTGTTTCGATCAGAGCCATGCCTTTTTCGGGACCGAGGACGCTGACGGCGGTGGCCAAGGCGTCGGCCTGCATGGCGGTCGGGGCGATGATGGTAACACTGGACAGGTCGGCGGCGGCGTCGGCGGTAACGGGGTTGACGATGTGGCTGTATTTCTGTCCGTTCAGGATCGTGAATCGTCTGTAGTCGCCGCTGGTGGCGACGGCGCGGTCGTCGAGTGCAAGACGCATCAGGTGTTTTTCATCGGCGGCGGGGTCTTGGAGGCCGATGAGCCAGTGGGGATTTTGGCCGAGAGAACGGCCAAAGCAGACCAGATCGCCGCCGATATCGACCATGCCCCCGACGGCCCCGGCCTGACGGATGGCCTCGGCGGCTTTGTCGATGGCGTAGCCTTTGGCAATGCCGCCGAGATCGAGGGCCATTCCTTCGAGGGCGAAGCGGACGGTTTTGTGTTCGGGGTCGAGGATGAGATGGCGCCAGCCGACTTTTGCGCCGGCGTCGGCGATTTGTTCGGGGGTGGGGGCGACGGCGGTGTTGCGGGCGGTGCGCCACAACTGGACGACCGGGCCGACGGTGATGTCAAAGGCACCGTCGGACAGTCTGCTGTATTCAACGGCGGCGACGAGAACGTCGAAGACATCCGCATCCACGGCGACCGGCTCGGCGAATGCCCGGCGGTTGACCTCGGAAATCTGCGAATCGGGGTCGTAATCGCTCATCAGCGTCTCGATGCGGTCGAAGACCGCCACGGCCGCCTTGACGGCCTGCTCGGCGGTTGCCTTGTCCGGGGCGACGACCAACATCCGGGCTAATGTCCCCATCGTCTGGTAGTAGCCGCTGTCCAGCTCGACGAGGCGAGGCCGCTTGCCCTGCCAAATCAGCAGCGTAATGATCATCAGGCCGGAAACGGCCTGAAGCAATATATTGCGTGTGGATTGTTTCATAAAAATATCTTATATTAGTGTAGCAGAATAAACCTTTTGGTCAAGCGGGGATTCCGAGTGAGTGAGTCTGTTTTCGGCTCAACAAATTGGGTTTTTTTTTACAGTCATCAGTTGTCAGTGATCAGTAAACAGTTGTGGAATAGTATCTTACGATTTTTTCATAAGAGGAAATTGGGTTTGTTTGTTCATTTTTAAGGAGTCAGAAGTCAGGAGACAGGAGTCAGGAGATCGAATTTTTCTTGTTTTATGGTTTTAGCCACAAATTAACACTAATTAACACTGATTTATGGAGGAAAGAAGGGAGAGGTCGTTCAAAGTTCATAGTATGTAGTTCATCGTTCGTAGATTTTAGTTTTGAGTTGGGTTGGGGACAGAA
>JAAYCR010000055.1 GCA_012729675.1 Phycisphaerae bacterium
AAAAAACGGATTTCGGACTTGACAATCGACGGGAATGTCGCTATCTTAAGGCATGAATAGTGAGGCTTTCCGAAACGTTAGCGCCAGAACGGTTCTGCCGCGTTTCGGAGGGTTTTGCAAGTGGCTCGAGCTGTTAATCAATGGGCTTTGCGACGAGAAATATCTTTAAATTCCTGACGTCATCAAAGAAGCCTTTGACCGCTTGAAACTGAGCCGTACGTGTGAGTGGGCGCGGGAAATGTCTGACGACCATCGAGCATATGTGTCTATATATCATCCTTTGTCCATGTCCAACTTTCAAGAATGGTCTTTATCTCAGTTTCACATGATTGCCCTGAGCTTAATCCTGCCATTACCAAAAACATTTTTCCATCTTTCATCGCAACAATTGCATCTGCTGGTCTTAAACCCGTTGTTTCATTTCTGACTATAATCTGTAAGGCGTCTACTCCATCCAGATTCACAGGGTTGGGTAATACTTCTCCATTCCAATCTTCCGCTAAACCTTTCGCTGTGGATAATACATCAGGCATGCTTGGTGTTCCAACTTCGATTATTATCATTTTTTCATAATCAGAATAGTTTGGATATACAAACATTCCGATTTCACTCTTTTTGGAAGATCTAGCTGGAAGATAACCGTTTGGTATTGTACATTTAAACCCATATTCCTTAGAATAAAATGAATGTCCCGTGTTCTTTTGCTCATCGACATGTAGATATTGCTGTTGCGGTGATTCGGATTTCAGTTCAATTGCTTTTTGGAGATTGAAATTTGCCCTCCCAACAAGGCACAGGAGTGCAATAATAAAAGCAATATAGACAAGATTTTTTCTGGTGGATTTTATAACCGAGAAGATGCCAGTTAATATGCAAAACAACAATACAGTTCCCATTGAATATGATATTGCATTTGGAATGTCACGACCTGTTTGCCTAGCATAGTTAAAGCCAATCAGAATCGTCCCAATAACCATTAAAGTTGTTAGAACGATCAGAAATATTTTTAAGAAAAATATCTTTCCGTGTTTATTCATTGTGTATCCTTACAATACGAATTAGCATCACTCCTATCACAACCTGACATTTCCCATTTTTGCCGGTTTTAAACACAATTTCTCCCAACGATACCAATAATTGTATAGAATCCACTATCGCAAGGTCAAGAAAAATCCATTTCGTGCCCGGTTTTCCCGGTATGCTTCCCACTGATTGGCCGAGGCGAACGGTTTGCTGATGATCCGCGACATCTTGGCCGCCCCTTCGCAATCCAGCGATGGGTGGCTGTCGTAAGTGTACCGCGTTGTTGTGCCCGCCATCGCGTCCACCTTGTCAACCCTTCGGCCAAGGGCGTCATAGGCAAAAGCCACCTTCGGAATTGCTTCATTGTCTTTGCAGTGTTTCATCGTATCTCAAAGTAGATGACTGTCACTATTTGTCCTTTGGTACTCTCTCGCTTTTCGTCTTCTAATAAATGTTATCAAGAATATCGTGGCCGTCAGCGTAATTATAATGATGGAATACAGGCTGCTCAAAAGGATTGGACGTCCTATTTGGCTTGATAATGACGGCTTGATGCTTATCACTATGGTTGGGGCATCACTTCCACCCTTATGTTCAGTCTTAATAATATAGTGCCCGACTTCAGAAATTTGAAACTTGTAAATCGAAAATCCGATATAACGATCATTGTAGTTATAGTCTTCCCTACTGTCTTGCAACAAAGGAATCTGCTTTTTTGTTATTTCAGAAAAAACGGCTATCTCCAACTGTTGGTAGTCATCCTTATTTGCTCTATGCTTTTCTCCATCAATTTGGCTCACATATTCGTGGAAGACTCTGTAAATTCCTGGAGTGTCAAAATATAGCGTATCTTCACCCGGCATTTTCAACCTGTGAACGTTTGAAATGACCCCTGAGATCACAATAAATGCGTAGATAATATGTCCCGTCAAACCGACAACAAACATCGCCGCTGCCACCCCATACCACCATCGACTGGGTATTTTATGAATACTCATCATAGACACTTTCTTCAAAATTTAAGTCATGTAGGGTGGGCCACGTTCACGCGGAAGTGGTGGCCCTTGCATTTGACAGCGAGGGCAGGACCCACCCTACCAAGCTGTTCCGTTTTCCTTCGTTTCTTTTAAAATACTACGCATTCGATAAATACCTCATATTCTTCATTTTCCTTTGATACAACAACTTTTACAAGAGTCTGCCTGTCGGCTAAATACTGTTTTGTTAAGACGACATTCAGTGGCTTCCACCAACTTGTCGAATCAACTAACCCTCCACTTGAGACAGTGTTATCATCTGGCTTTGTAAGCAAATTCAGCCTAAGACTCTCATAGGAGGAGGCTGGTACGATAATTTTTGCAACCCATTGAGGATCTATAAAATAATCGGGGTCAAAAAATTGATCCAGTCGGGACTTCTCTGGAAAGGTCAGCCCGGTTTCACGTTCAATCTTGTTCATTTGTTCCTCCACAGATTGTGCCTTTTTATAATCTCGACACGATATCGTGAAAACCAGAACAAGAAGAAGTATTACTCTTGTTAGAAAGTTCATCTTATCGTCCTCCATAATTTATTGATGGAATTCCTACGGCGGCGGGTTGCCTCTGCGAGTTTGCCAAACAGCCAATCGTCACTAAACAATCGTCAATTGAAAGGGTGTCGCCTTCAATCGCGGTTTGTGGGTGGCGGGCGGTTGTGTGATGTCCATTTTCACTTATTCCTGCTGTCTCAAAAAAATCAAGCAGCCAGGAAATTATTGTTCCGAGTGTCTCCATCATCAAGGCTCCTATGGACTCCTTTTTTTTCTCTCTGCCGCATTACCGCCGGCAGCAACTGCCACAATTATAGAACCCCCGTCAACAAACACCAGCAAAATTCGAGTATCGTCCCCAAGGTGGTGGTTATGTCGCCTTTATACTCCAGATTGTTGGTGTGGATTTTCTTTTTATATAGAGGCGGTTCTCTTGGGCACCGAAATCTGTCCGATGAGGCCCGGATGCGAGCTGTTGCGACGATAAGAGGGGTCTTTTTTTGGTGAATTTCGGTGGTTTTGAGTCCGGTATCTAATTGGCGTTCATCCCATTGACAGCCGTTCGTGATTCGTTTATGGTGTTAGTTTTGTGTTTCTTTGAGTAATTGCCAACCTACAAGGATAAGCGGTTTATGAAGATTTCACTGGAATGGCTTCGAGATTATGTGACGTTTGACCAGAGTGCCGAGCAGATCGGGGAACTATTGAGCGACAGGGGGTTCCCGATTGAAAGTATCGAAGAATTGGACGGCGATACGGTTCTGGATGTGGAACTGACCAGCAACCGGGGCGATTGCTTGGGGCATATCGGCATCGCTCGTGAGGTGGCCGCGGCGCTGGGTACGACGCTGACGCTGCCGACGGTCACGTTAGAGGAGGCCGAGCAGGAGGTCAGCGATTTTGTGAATGTGCGGATTGATGAGCCGTCGCTGTGCGGCCGCTACACCGCGCGGGTCATTACCGGCGTAAAAGTCGGTCCGTCGCCGGACTGGATGCGTCGTCGGCTGGAGGCGGTGGGATTGCGCAGCGTCAACAATGTGGTGGATGCGACCAACTATGCGATGATGGAGCACGGCCAGCCGCCGCATGCTTTTGATTATGACACGCTCAAGGGCAAAACGATCATCGTGCGACGGGCGCAGAACGGCGAGCGGATTGTCAGCATCGACGGGACCAAATGCGATCTGAATGAGACGATGCAGGTGATCGCCGATGAAAAGCATCCTGTTGCTGTCGCCGGTGTGATGGGAGGTTTGGAGACCGAAGTTAGTGAGACAACCACAACGATTCTGCTGGAAGAGGCGCACTTCGATCCGGTCGTGACGCGCACCACGGCCCGCCGTCTGGGGCTGAACTCCGAGGCGTCCTATCGTTTTGAGCGGCAGGTGGATCGCGAGAATATCGACTGGGCCTCGCGTCGCTGCGCCCAACTGATCATCCAGACGGCCGGGGGCAGGGTCGTCCGCGGCGTGGCCGACGCCTATCCCGGCAAGCTCGAATCCGAGACCGTCGGGATGCGGCTGTCCCGCGTCAAAACCTTGCTGGGGATCGATGTGCCGAAGGACAAGGTCATGAGCATTTTTGAGTCGCTGGGCTTTTTGCCGGAGGCCAAAACCGAAGACCTGGTCGTCTGCACGGTTCCCACATGGCGGCATGATATTTACCGCGAGGTGGATTTGATCGAAGAAGTCGCCCGCTGCTATGGATTCGATAAAATCCCTGTCGAGCCGAAGATTCATATTGAGGTGGTGCGTCCGGATATGAAGGAAAAGACGACAGAGAAGATCAGCGGCTATTTGACGGGCTGCGGGTTCTTCGAGACGATCAATGTTTCGTTTGTCGATACGAAAACCGCCGAGTTGTTCGGCGAAAGTTTGCCCGATGCGCATCTGTCGGTTCAGGAGGTCGGGCGAACCGACGCCAGCCTGCTGCGTCAGAATCTGATCGGGTCGCTGGTTGCAGTGATGCAGTCCAACGCCAATGCCGGCAACACCGACTGCCGTCTGTTTGAGTTGGCCGATACGTTTATCCCGTCGGCACAGCCGGGCGATTTGCCGCGTGAGCGGCTGCGGCTCGGGCTGACGATGGAAGGCGACTTTCGGCTGCTGCGCGGCGTCATTGAAGGACTGGTGAAGCGGATTTGTCTGGATAAGACCGTTGTGTTCAAACCGGTTGAACTTAAGTGGGCCGCCGCCGGGGCCGCTTTGTTTATAGGCGACGCCGAGATGGGGGTTGCGGGTGTCTTGTCCGACGATACAGCCCGCGCTTACGACCTCGATCGTAAGACGGTCAGTGCGGCCGAGTTGGATGTTGAAACGTTGCTGTCGATGGCAGGGGGGATTCCTGCGGCAAAACCCATCCCGCGGTTTCCGGCGATTGTGCGGGATTTGTCCCTGATTGTCGATGAGGCGGTGCGGTGGGAGCAGATCGAATCGCTGGTTCGCAGCGCCGCCCCGCAGGAACTGGAGAGCGTGGCCTTTAACGGGCTGTACCGCGGAAAACAGATAGCCGAAGGCAAGAAAAGCATTACCCTGTCGCTGCGGTTTCGGGATGAGCAGGGGACTCTCCGGCATGACACTGTTGACGGGTTTGAGGCGGCCGTGTTGAAGGCACTTTCCGAACAACTCTGCGCCGAGCTGCGCACGGCCTAAAACAGTTTGTCCGCGATCTGAAAAAATAATCGATAACTGCTTGTCGTTGCGAAGCTTGCAAAACGACTGGGAATTTGACCGGTGAACCACTTGATTTTTTTCCGATAGTATGATATAGTAGGACTTGTAGGTTGACCCCTGCTGTGTGCGTGATAGGCGCTGCTATTTGGAAGAACCGATGAGATCCCCACGGGAGGCCATGGTCGGTATCGGATCGAATATGCCCGTTCGTCGGGACATTCGGACGACCGCAACGGCTGCCCACGTTGAAATACGGGGTTACTTTCATAAGGCTCCTCACGGCATGTGCGGAGGTCGTGCCTAACAATTGAAGGCCTGCTTCGGCAGGCCTTTTTATTTCCCCTTGATTTCCCCTCTACGCCATGAGGTGTTATTATTTGCGTTTATTCCACGGTAACGCTTTTGGCCAGGTTGCGGGGTTTGTCCACGTCGTGGCCGCGGAGGACGGCGGCGTGATAGGCCATTATCTGGAGCGGTACGGCCGTCAGCATCGGCTGGAAGTAATCGACGGTGTCGGGGACATAGACGATGTGGTCGGCGTAGGGGCCGATGGCATCATCGCCTTCGGTGGCCACGACGATGGTGCGACCGCCGCGGGCGCGCACTTCTTCGATATTGCCGATGATCTTGTCATACTGGGCGCAGCGGGTAGCGACAAAGACCGCGGGCATGCCGTCGGTGATCAGGGCAATGGGGCCGTGTTTCATTTCCGCCGCAGGCAGGCCCTCGGCGTGGATGTAGCTGATTTCTTTGAGCTTGAGCGCCCCTTCGAGCGCGACGGGATAGTTGAAGCCGCGGCCGAGGAACAGCCAGTTATCCTTGTCGATATTGGCGGCGGCGATCTCGCGGATGACGTCGGACTGATCGAGAATCCGTTTGATCTTGCCGGGGATGGCGACCAGTTCTTTGAGCAGATTTTCTGCCACTTCGTTGCTGAGGTGCCGCCGGCGTCCCAACTCGATGGCCAGCATGGACAGCACGGCCACCTGTGCAGTGAAGGCCTTGGTGCTGGCGACGCCGATTTCCGGCCCGACGCGAAGATAGACGCCCGCGTCAGTCATGCGTGCGATGGTCGAGCCGACGACGTTGACGGCGCCCAGCACGATGGCTCCGCGTTCTTTGGCCTGTTCGACCGCGGCCAGCGTGTCGGCGGTTTCGCCGGACTGGCTGATGGCGATGACGATAGTGCCTTCTTCAAGGATCGGGTTGCGATAGCGAAATTCACTGGCGTATTCGACTTCGGCAGGGATGCGGGCCAACTGTTCGAACAGAAACTCGCCGACCAGCCCGGCGTGCCATGCCGTGCCGCAGGCGGTCAGAATGATGCGTTTGGTGCGGGCCAGCTCGCGCAGGCGCGACTGGATACCGCCGAGAACCACCCGGCCGTTTTTCAGATCGATACGGCCGTTGAGGCACGTCTCCAGCGAGGCGGGCTGCTCGGCGATTTCCTTCTGCATATAATGCGTAAAGCCTTCCAGCTCGATCTGGTCGAGGGAGATTTCGATCTCTTTGAGTTCGGCGTCCACCTTCTCGTTGGCGATGGTTTTGGTGGAAAAGCTGTCGCCGCAGATCGTGACCATCTCGCCGTCGGACAGATAGACCGCCTGGCTGGTGTGCTCGATGATGGCGGCGGCGTCGGAGGCGATGATGAATTCGTTTTTGCCGACGCCGAGGATCAGCGGGCTGCCCTTTTTGATTCCGATGAGCGTGTCGGGGCAATCCAGACACAGGATGGCCATGCCGTATGTGCCGTAGATTTCGTTGAGCGCCTGCTGGACGGCCCACTCGAAGCGGTTGCAGTCGGATGGGCAGTTGCGGCCGTCGCGCGTGCGATTCTTTTGATAAAAATAGCCGATCAGATTGGCGGCCACCTCGGTATCGGTCTCGCTCTTGAAGGTGCAGCCCTCTTTGAGGAGCCATTTTTTGAGGGTGGCGTAGTTTTCTATGATGCCGTTATGCACCAATACGATCTTGCCGGTGTAGTCCACGTGCGGGTGGGCGTTGATGGTGTTTGGCAGGCCATGTGTGGCCCAGCGGGTGTGTCCGATGCCTAAGCCGGCATCCGGTGTTACGGCCGGGAGCATCTCTTCGAGGTTGGCGATGCGGCCGCTGGTCTTGAAGACCTCAAAGGCGCCGTTGTGCAGCAGGGCGAGGCCGGCTGAGTCATAGCCGCGATATTCAAGACGCTTAAGCCCCTCTATTAAAATCGGTTGAGCCGACTTCCGTCCGAAATATGCCACAATTCCACACATAAGAAAACCTTTTTTAATCGCAATTCGTTTAGGGATGACGATTTTTCAACCTCCTATTATCGTCAAAATAGGGCATCTGTAAAGGAAAAAACATTAAGAAAAAACATTTAATGATTAGATATACTTATAGTGTTTGTTTCTGAAAACAGCACAACAATAACGATACAGACAGCCAATAGGTAGCAAACTGCCGGGACTGTCGAGGGGGGGGGAGCCGGCTGTTGACGGAGGGTTAATTAGGCTTTTGGTCAATCAGGAAGAAATCCAGGGCAATCGCATGAAATAAATAAGTTGCGAAAAATCTCAAAATGTTAAAATAGGTAATTTGCGCTTTTATGCGCTATGTCTTATACTGCTGTTTTTAGGGCAAGGCCTTGCAAAACAATTGAATA
>JAAYCR010000056.1 GCA_012729675.1 Phycisphaerae bacterium
AACTTGCCGGTTTCAGTTGCAACGCGATCCGTTCAGTGAACGCCTGTATTCAATTGTTGCCCTGCATTATAGACTTTTTTGTGTCAAAATGCAAGTTTTTTCCTCAAAACAAATGCCGCTGGTTATGACCGATAATAAAGCCGTTTTTGCGAAGCAATTCGCGATAGTCATCTTTAGTGATCCGCTCAAAGTTGGCCAGCTTGGCCGCAATCTCGCTGTTCCAGTACTCGTCATAGTCCAGCACCGCCGGATCAAACCCATCCCCGAACAGCGGCCCACTGGTCGAAAGCACACTCCCCGCCGCGTCCGTCTCAATCGCGAATATATCGCCGCTTTGTTTGTGGCGGTAGAGGGAGTTCATCTTATTATCTGGCCCGTCCATAATGTAGAGCGTTAGCGACAACCTCCATGTCCCGTGATTGTTTTTCGATAAGTTCGTTTTGTTTTTTCAACAGTCTGATGATATGGCTGGTGCCGAGAATCCACCGCGCAAGCACAACCATCAAGAGCAGAAAGACAACCATAAAGCACATGGTGATGACGAACACAAAAAAACCAATTTCAGGGGGTGATTCCATTTTTTGTTCTCCTACAAAAAGTTAACAGTTCTATCTGTCAATCTATTTGCTTACGCATCCCAGACCTTGTCAATGGTGCGTTTGATCTTGGCCTCGTATAAGGCGATCAGTTGACGGCAGCTTTCGACCGACTGACGCTCCGCGTCAATTGCGGCCACAATCTCACGCTGAACATCGAGAGGGGGGAGAGGAACTTCAATTTGTTTCAAGTCGGCTGTTTTTATGCTTGCCTGGTTTACTGCCTTTTGTGCATAAGTTCTGGCTTTATCAATGAAACTACTCGAAATGAAAATTGTGTATATAAATTTCGGTTCAACCAGTGAGAAGTTAGGGCGAAATCTTATCAGATTGATCCCATGAACAACCTTTTCTTCGATTCCAGTGAACAAAGCAGACTTCGCAAGATGATCCATACTATTGATATGACTTAAAAGGATATCGCCTTCTCTCAAAAAATCTTTTTCATTAACAGAATTGTTTGTCCATTTAGTTTTAGACAAATCTACTTTCCATTCAGATATTGTTTGGATTCTGGAAACTCGATATTTTCCTTCATTATCGGACTGCTCAACATTTTTACCATTTTTAATTTCATAAAAAACCTCCCCCAGCTTGACCATTGGCCAGTCGGGGTCGATGTCGATGTGGGGCTTGTAGTGTTCGACCACCTGCCTCGCGCCGTCGATGATCTTCTGATAGCCCTCAATCTCGGCCACAATCTGACGCTGAACCTCAAGCGGCGGAAGGGGGATTTGAGATTCTTTGAGCTTTGAAAAGTGTCTTTTATATCCGTCGGACTCTATAGACCTGGTTTTGAGCGTGAAAAAGAAATACTTTGAGAGCAGTTTGTCATCGCAGGCAATTATTTTAATGCCGTCAGCCCCTTGTATAAATGGCTTCTCAACATATTTCACTGCACAAGTATGGTCACCAAATACAACAAGGGGTGAAACGGGGTTTATGACAGCATCTTCTTCATCTGACCAACCAGCGATCTCGTTTTGCGATTGATCGATAATGGGGTATTTACCAGAAATCTTAAATTCACTTTTTTGTATCTTTTTTGGTGGAGTAATGGTTGAAATAACTTCCTGAACTTTGACCATTGGCCATTTCTGGTGTATTCGAGCGTCGGCGGTTCGGTAGCGGTCGGCGGTCAGGTTGTAGTCGCCGCTTTCGGCCAGTGTGTCCTTGCTGACGACCAGTGCGCTGTCGGGCAGTACCGTCGTGTCCACCGTGTCGATTGTGCCGGAGCGGATGGCCTTGGCAAAGGTGTCAAGGGCGTTCAGTGCGGCGGGCAAGTCGCTGTGCTGCGGGCAGAGTTCAGGCTTGTCGCCGTTGTCGCTGCAGAGGGGGCGGCGCTGAGCGCCCAGGCCGTAGCCGTCTTTTTCGACCTTGACAAACAGGATGCTGTCGGCCTTCCGCGCCAGCCGCCTATCCATAAACAAAATCGAGGTCTTAACGCCGGAATAAGGATTGAACACGCCCGCCGGCAGCGAGACGACTGCAAACAGGCGGTCTTCGACCAGCATCTTGCGCAATTGCTTGTACGCCCCGGCGGATTGAAAGATAATCCCTTCCGGCACGATGACCGCCGCCCGGCCTGTGGGGGTCAGGTGTTCGGCGATATAATCGACAAACAGCACCTCCGAGCGGTTGGACTGGACGCTAAACTTCTTGTGCGGCTTGATGCCGCCTTTGGGCGACATAAACGGCGGATTGGCCAGTACCACGTCGGCATATTCGTTCCAGCGGTCTTCGCTGCTCAGCGTGTCGTATTCAAAGATATGCGGCTGGACAAAGCCGTGCAGGTAGAGATTGACCAAGCTCAGCCGCACCATATCCGGCGAGATGTCATAGCCCTTGATGTTGTCCAGCACCCGCTTGTGTTCTTCGGGGTTCAGGGCGTTCTTTTTGCGGTGGGTCGCCATAATGTGCTTATAGGCCGAGATCAGAAAGCCCGCCGTCCCGCAGGCCGGATCAAGGACGATGTCGGTCTTTTGGGGCTTGATGACCGATGTCATAAACTCGATGATATGGCGCGGCGTGCGGAATTGTCCGGCATCGCCCTGGCTGCCCAGCACCGACAGCAGATACTCAAACGCATCGCCCAGCCGCTCGGAGTGGTCATAGCGAAATTCGTGGATGGTCTTGAGAAACAGCTTGAGCGTTTCCGGGTCGCGATAGGGCAGATAGGCGTTTTTGAAGATGTCGCGGAACAGTTGCGGGATTTTGGTGTTCTGCGTCATGCGGGTAATGGCGTCCGAGTACAGCGCGAGCATCTCAAAGCCGCCCAGACGCGGGTCGAATATCTTCGTCCATGCGTATTTTTCAAACTCGCCGACAAAGAACCGCCGCTTGCCGCCCATCTCGACCGATTCATTGTCCATGTCGTCCATAAACTTATAGATCAGGGCAATCGTGATCTGTTCGACCTGGCTTTTGGGGTCGGGAATCTTGCCCACCAGAATGTCGCGGGCGGTGTCAATGCGTCGTTTGGTCTCGCTGTCGAGCATGGTCTTTCCTTTGTATCAGGCCGCAAACTGATTGAGCGGCACAAAGTCCTTGATGTATTCGGGTATCGCCTTACGCAGTTCGGGCGACAGCTTCCTGAACGCCTGCCCGTGGGGGCTGAGGTTCAGCATCGCAAAGTCGCCCTTGTCAATGATCTCCCGAAATTCCGTATCCAGCACATACGCCTTAAACACGGTTTTGGCGTAGTCGAAGTATTCCTCCGGCGGCATATACCGGCTGTCGAATTTGTCAAATTCCTCATTGAGCAGTTCGTCTTTGGTCTTGAAGAAGGGTATCAGGCCAAAGACCTTTTCGATGATCTCCTTGAGGGTGATCCGGCGGTCAATGCGGAACGCCTTGCGGAGTTTGTCCAGCGTAAAGTACTCTTCCGGCTTGTTAAGGATGTGGTCTTCCAGATAGTTGACCAGATCATCCCATTCGCCGCTTTCGACCTTTTCGACGACAACGGGGTCGGCCTTGACGGTGTCTTCAAACTTCTGGAAAAACATCCGGTCGATCTTCATCCCGTCCGGGCCGATGGGCGTTTCCGTCCGGGCGGCCAGTGTGTCGGGCAGGACGCTGGTGTATTCGCCTGTCGGCGGCTGGGGCGGGCCGTCAGTGCCGCCGCCCGTGCCGGTTTCGCGCGGCAGGGGAATGATCTGGTCATAGTCGTATTCGGTCTCGAAGTACTCAAAATTGGCAAAGAAGTCGAAAATCTTAAAATTCTCTTTTTTCTTGTCGCCGACTTCTTTTTTGAGGTTCGGGTCGATGATCTCCTGACTGAAATTGTAGGTGCGTGTGCCGCGTCCTTTGATCTGTACAAAATCCGTTGCCGAAAAGATGGGCCGCATCAGAGCGATGTTCAGCAAGTCCTGACAGTCGTAGCCGGTCGTCATCATCCCGACCGTTACGCAGATGCGCGTCTTGCTGGTTTTGTAATAGTCGCTGAAGTTGGCCGAGCCGGACAGGTTGTTGTTGGTAAAGTTGATGCTGAACTGCTGGGCTTTGTCGATGCGGGATGTGACCTGAACGGCAAAATCCGAGTTATATTTGCCCGGAAACATCTGATGGGCGTATTCGTTGAGCATCTGCGTGATCCTGGCGGCGTGATCCTGTGACACGCAAAAGACGATGGTTTTGCCGATTTCGCCGCTGATCGGGTCGCGGTAGGCGTGTTCCAGCAGCGTCGAGCAAAAGACCCGGTTGGTGTTGTCGGAGAAGAATTTCCGCTCAAAATCCTTGTGGACAAAGGTTTCCTCGACCGGTTCGCCGTCTTCGGATTCGATCAGGACGGCATACCCTTTTTCAGACAGCAGTTGGGTCGTGATGTCGGTGCGGGCGTCGATGACGATGGGCTGCACCAGAAACGGGCCGTCCGGGTCGTTGGCGCCGTCGAGCAGCGAATAGCGGAAGGTCGGGTCGCCGCTTTCGCAGCCGAAGGTTTTGTAGGTATCCAGCAGAATCCGCCGCTCCAGGGCGCGGGGGTCGCTGGTCTTGGCCTCGTCGATGTTGATGTTTTTGAGATAATCCTTCGGCGTGGCGGTCAGGCCGAGTTTGTAGCCGATGAAGTACTCAAACACCGCCCGGCTGTTGCCGCTGATGCTGCGGTGGGCTTCGTCGGAAATGACCAGATCGAAGTCGGTCGGGGCAAACATCCGTTTGTAGCGGGCTTTGTGCATGAAGGTCTGAATGGTCGAAACGACGATCTCCGCCCCGCGCCAGTTCTCGCGGTTGTCTTTGTAGATGGCTGTTCTGTAGTCGTTTTTGAGGAACAGGACGAAATTCTTGTACGCCTGATCTTCCAGTTCCAGCCGATCCACCAGAAACAGCACCCGCCGGGCGTTGCCGGTACGCAAAAACAGCTTGATGATGGCCCCAGCCACCAGCGTCTTGCCCGTGCCGGTGGCCATCTCGAACAAAAATCGGTCTTTGCCGTCCCTGACGGCCTGCTGAATGGACGTTATCGCCCTGGCCTGATACCGCCGCAGAAATCGCAGCTTGTTGGTCTCGATGAAGTGGGGGCGGCTGGTTTCATCCTGCCACGACGCATCGGCCTGATAGTCCGGGTTTTGGCTCAATGCGATATAATCGTGGGGGACAGGTTCATCGATCAGCGATTGGGGATTGGGCTTGAAGGTTGAATAGTCCGCCACCGTTTCGGGTGTGGGAAACTCGCCGATGATGTGCGGATTACCGTGCTGGATGTCCCAGAAGTAGTGCAGATTGCCATTGGACAGGATGACAAAGCGGCAATTTTGGCCTTGGGCGTACCGCCGGGCCTGTTCTTTGCCGAAAAGTGGGGTTTTGTCTTCGGATTTGGCCTCCAGCACGATGAGGGGAAAGCCCTTGGCGTCCAGCAGCAGGTAGTCAATATAGCCTTTGCTGACCTTCTCGAAATCCTCACCAAACTCATCCAGAATCGTTTGCGTGATTTGGGTGTTGTTTTCAAGGCACACATTGGCCGGCCCGTCCTTCGTATCAAAAAACCGCCAGCCTGCTTCCGCAAGTAGCCGATTGATCTTAATTCGGGCTTTCGCCTCCTTAGCCATAGCTTCCTCGGTTGGATGAACAGAAAAACTCCAAGACAGGCGATAATTTTAACAACTATTTATCGCCAATGCAATGGCAAACACAAAAGAAGAATAAAAAAGACAGTCGGTGTCTTTTAGATAAACTTCAATTTGATCCACCCAATCGTTTAAGTCAAACTTTGCAACAGCAAAAATACGATTGTCGCTCACAATCCCGCCAGTTCGATAATCTGTTCGCGGACGCTCTCCGGCAGTGATTCCCACCGCTCAATCAGGGCTTTCAATTCGGGGTATTTTTGCAGGCAAAAGGTTATGCTGGAGGATATGCCGCTTTTTTCGATGTCTGTAAGTACTCAAGTTGACTGATTTTTTAAACATAGATTTATGCGGCGATCAGTAGTCGCCCAAGCTCTTTGACAATTTGTGTTCCACTGGACAGTTTCTTTAAGTGTTGTGTCAGATCGTCCCAGACGATGCGGCGCGCCTCGTTTTGCAGGTCAGCGGTGGACAGCTTTACAGCCGGTTTTCGTTGTGCTTTTGCACCTTCGCCGGTAATGGCGATGTGGG
>JAAYCR010000057.1 GCA_012729675.1 Phycisphaerae bacterium
CACTATGACAGAACGACAATTCGCCATTAACGGCCCACGCCAACGCCAGGCGAACACAACCCAGTGCGCCGAAAAAAATCGCCACCGTAACCGGCAAAAGAACAAACGGAGTACGCTTGTTTAAGGGTTAGTGGTTTCGTATTTGCTCATCTCTCCGGTAAAGCCCTCGTGGTCGGGCACGCCCGGGTCATCGATCGAAACCCACGTGATAGTCGGCTGCATATCGCCGCGACAGACCCGGAAACCGAAGTAGCTCAGCATCTGGTATTCGGTGTAACTGGTCCGGTATGAGACCGAACAGAAATCGGCGGGGCTTGCCCAACTGCCGCCGCGAACAACGAGATAGCCTGACCGAGAACTGGTCCATTCCCAAACATTACCTGCCATATCCGCCATCTCGTAGCCATACGTCCCGAACGCACCGACTTCCGTCGTACCATGGGGATGGAGAGAGATCGTGTAGTTTGCAATGCTGTTGTTGATCGTCATCCCGCAGCCGAAGGTATAACTGCCGTCATAATCCGCCACCGCCTGCCACTCCCACTCGGTCGGCAGACGCCAGCCGTAATAACTCGAAAACGCGGTCGCTCCATACCAACTGACATACGTTACTGGGTGATTTTCAAAACCCGCGTCCACCGTAAAGGAACTGCCCGTCCAGTTAATGCGGGCTGCTCCTCCATCGGGGATTCCATGGCCGGCCGGTCCGGAACCGGCAAGATAGTAATACTCACAGCCCGCAAAATCCCGCCCTGTATTCGAACCGCCGGCACCCACCACATAATCGCCGCTGACGATAATATCACCCGACGCCAGGGCGGCGTTGAGATAGTGGGCATACTGGGCGTTGGTAGTCTCGTATTTGCTCATCTCTCCGGTAAAGCCACCCTGGCTGATTGGATTACCGTACTCATCTTTCATCCCCGCGCCCGAGTCGCTGATTGCTACCCAGGTCATCGCCGGCGGTGAATAAGGGTCGAACGACTCGGCCAGGATGGCGAAATCATTCAATTCGACATGGCCGCCGACGTTTAAGTCGGCGCCGCCGCACCAGTCGGGATAGACGCAATCGACTTCGAGCCAGTGCTCGACCAACAGCAGTAAATCATCAAGCCCGACCACACCACTATTGTTGAGGTCCGGCGTCAGCATAGACACGGACCAACCTAACTGCGGATAGTTGCGGTCAGGCGCCTCCCAGACGGCAGCAAAATCCCACAGGTTAAACGTCGCGGCCTGCTGCATTTGCGCTGTGGTTCTTCCAAAGCCGCCGGCGCTGGTGGTCTTGCCGCTGGTTTGGGTGTCCCAGTAGGAACGCACCGTGGTGCCTGGGCTATCCTGAATCCCGACCAGTCCCCCGTCATTGGGCGTGCCGCCGCTGACAAAGCCGGTTGAGTAGCAATTAGAAATCGCGCAGACATTGCCGCCAACCAGGCCGCCGGAGATATGATCAGCGGTCACATCGCCCGTGGCATAACAATTATCAATCACACTGGTGACGCCGCCGTTGTAGCCGACCAGTCCGCCGACATACTGACTGTTGCTGGAGACCGCACCGCGTGCGCAGCTTTGCAGAATCGTCCCGTTGGAGTTTCCGCCCACCAGCCCGCCGACGTAATAGCCGCTGTCGCCGGTCACATCAACCTGGGCAAAGCACTTGTAGACCAGGTTTTCCTGCCACCCGACCAGCCCGCCGACATAAAAATGAGTGCCCTGAACACTGCCGGTGATACTGCATTCGTAAATCTGGCCCTGGTTATAGGCCGCCAGCCCGCCGACGTACTGTCGCCCGGAGACCGAAATATCCCTGATATTCAGACGCTGGACGGAACCGGCCGCCCCGATCCAGCCAAACAGGCCCGCGTAATCCTGCGTCGATTGCGCGATAACAATGTTGCGGATAAACTTGTGCTGTCCGTTAAAATAGCCGGAAAATTTGGCCTGCATATCGGGCGCAACCGGCGTAAGGACCTGACCGTTAAAATCAAGATCTTTCGTCAGTCGAAAAGTATTGCTGTAATCCGACGCCGTGTGGATCATCTCCAGCCAGTCGGAGGTGTTTGAGATCAGGTACGGCGTTCCGTTGGTGCCGTTTCCGCCCGAATACGCCGGCAGCAGCGAGACAATACGAGGACAGCTTTGATTTTCAGTAATCTGCCAACTGGCCGTGCCGCCGCTGAAATCCCAGCCGGCAAACGTCGCCTGCTGCTTCATCTGGTCGGCCGTCTTGCCGGCTGCTCCGGCTCCGCCGGCACTGGCGGCTTTGCCGCTCAAGACTGTGTCCCAGTAGCTGCTGCTGACCGTCCCGGTGTCGCTGTAGGCGATCAGGCCGCCGGTATAGCTGGCCGAGCTGTCGATTCTGCAAGAAGAATAGCATTGGGTAACGCTTCCGCCGTCCAGAGTTCCCACCAATCCGCCTAAGACATTTCCGGTGCCGCTGACAGTACCTGCCGCATAACAGTTGGAAATTGTCGCGATGTTGTAACCCACCAGCCCTCCCCGGTGCCATCCGGCCACACCGGTAACGATGCCTTGTACGCAACTCAGAATAATCGTGCCGTTGTTATAACCCACAAGCCCCCCGGTGTAATCGCCGCTTGCCGATACGGTACCAAGTGCCTGACAGCGTCTGATAGCCCCTTCATTTTCACCGGCCAAAATGCCAGTGGCCCCCTGTCCTGTAACCGTAAAATTCTTTATTCGAAGATTCAAAATCTCTGCGCCGGCGCCGACAAAGCCAAACGCTCCCGCATAATCCTGGGTCGGCTGATTAATGACCGCATTCTTTAAAATAAATCCCCTGCCGTCCAGCGTTCCGGTAAACGTAGGTCCCTGGAAGCCGGGACCGGGATCGGTATCGGGCGCCACAGGCGAAAGGGTCTGCCCCTTGAAATCAATGTCCGCGATCAGCACAAACCCCTTGCCCCAGTCGGTGGGCGTGTCGATCAATTCCTGCCAGTCATTAACAGTTCCGATTTGATAGGGTGTTTTGCCGATGCCGCTTCCGCCGGAATAGCCCACCGCCAAAACCATGCCCGATAAAAAGAATATACCCGCCAACAATGAAACCTGCTGAAAATCCTTCCAATGACTCATGGTGTCCTCCGATTTTCTAATTTATTATTATTCTCCGAATAAAACGTTGTCTCAGTGTACCACAATTGTAGACTAAATTCAACATAAATTTCCGAGTTGGCCGAAAAATTTGTCGACATACCTCCCGCGGCTGTGTTCTGTCAGGGGGTTGCCATAAGTTCGGCGATGGCGTCGAGGGTTTTTGGGCTCGCGCCCTGATTGCGGCGGATGACGGTTTGTCCGGCCTCGGCGACGCGGGCCGCATACGCGCGGTTTGACAGGCAGCGGTGCATAGCCTCGGCCAGTCCGTCGGCGTCTTTGACCTCAATCGCCCCGCCCCCGTCCAGCAGCGCCTCAACGGTCTGCTTGAAAATAAACGTGTGCGACCTGCAGATGCAGCACGCACCCTCTCTATTTTCTGCACGCTACCCCAATCCCCCGGTTTTGTCAACAAAATACCCAATGCGGGGCGATATGTACTGGCCCGAATCGATGTGGTCTATGTCGGTCTCAGGGCAGGCACGTGGGTCTGCCCATACCATGGCCGATCTGACTATTTACCGCCGTAGAAGAGGTTCAGGATATCTTCAACGGAGTCCAGCCCGGTCAGTTGGTCGGCGGTCTTGAATGTGTGCATCGGACGGATCAGGTCGGCCAGCGTTTTGAGGTGCATCTCCGGCGAGGCGCTTTGCGGACTCAGAAGGATAAACAACGCCTGCACCGGGGCGGTCGTGTTGGGCAGCGTCCAGCCGGATTTATTGATCCCCAAAAACGCGGCGGGCATATAAATGTCCGGGATATGCGTATGCACCAGCACGATCCCCGGCAGCAGCTCGGTCGGCTCGGTCTCGGCCAGCCGCACCAGCTCATCGGAGACGCGTTTCAGTGCCGTCGGATTGTCGAGGAACTTGACGGACAGCAGCCGGTAAATCGCCTCGGTGGCCGTGGTCGCTTCGAGGTCAAGTTGTATATGCCCGGCAGGAAGAAACGACGGGTGGAACTCCTGCGTTTTCTGAGCGCCGATAAAATCGCCCCAGAGCATGTCCGGCGGATAGACAAAGATATGATTGACGTTGGGAAACTGCTGAATCATCAGCCGCGGCAGGCGGTTCAAATCCGGCTGCCAGGCCAATCGCCCCTTGCGCACGCTGACCATCACCAGCAGGTCGTTTTCCTCCAGCGTTTCAGCCAGCCAGCCCGGAAGCGATTTCCAGGAGTTCAGTTCGACGTCGCTTTCCTGCAGTTTGGGCAGCCCTTGCTTGACGAGTCTGCTGGCGTTGTCCATCGTCGGCGACGCCGATGCCAGCAGCAGCAACGCATCGAACTGATGGGCCAGCGTTTTAATCGCCTTGACGGCGGCGACAAACCCCGGCTGGCGGTCGGCCATCGGCGGAACGACCAACACCACACGCTCGGTCGTATTCAGCGGCATCGGGCACCGGGCGATGAACATCATCTGGGTCGTGTTGTCCAATACCGCGTCCAGCGTTCGCCCAAATGTGCGGGCGCGAAATGTTGACTCGCCTTTCCAGCCGGCGACAATGGTCGAGATGCGCAAATCGACCGTCGCCTGCACGACACCGGCCAGCGTATCCGTCGCGGTACGGGCGACCGGCGTGACCGGGACATCGGCCTCAATCGCCTGCACGACGGCGTGGCCAAGCAGCTTTTCGGCCGCGGCGATCCGTGCATCGGCGTTGTCTCCTGACAGGGCGATGGTCAAAGGATAAATCGGCTCGTGCGCATTACGCTGCCGAATCAATATCGCCAGCCCCATCAACGTCGCAACCGCTTCGGGGTTGGCCAACGGCACCAGCACGCGGGGAGGGGCCTCGGACGGATGATACGGCTCGGCCTCCTCTTTGATCGCGACCCGACGCGCATACCGTTCGGTCGTCCAGGACCCGGCCAAGATCGTGACCAAAATCATTACGATAGCGCCGGTCAGCACCGGTTCGGCAAATATTCCGATATTGTAGCCGACCAGCACGGCGGCCAGCGTCGCGGCGGCCTGATTGACACTTAAGCCGAAGATCAGCTTGCCTTCGTCCGGCGAATAATTCAGCAGTCGTTGTGTCGGGTACGCCGCCGCCCATTTGGTTACCAACGCGGCAAACACCATGACAGCGGCAATCAGAAGCGTCTCGGTCTCGGCGTAAAACATCCGCACATTGACCAGCATTCCGACGGAAATAAGGAAGAAAGGAATAAACAGAGAGTGCCCGACAAATTGGATGCGGTTCATCAGCGCGCTTTTTTCGGGGATAAAGCTGTTCATCAGCAGCCCGACCAAAAACGCGCCGATGATCGGTTCAAGCCCCGCCGCATACGCTAAATACGCCCCGATAAATACCGCCGCCAAAACGCCGGTAAACGATACAATTCCGTCGGAGACGATGTTGCGGAAAAACCACCGGGCGAGCCGCGGCAGGATGACAATCATCCCCGCACCATAGACCAGCATCAGTAAAAACAGACGCGGCCAGAAAAACCACCCGCCCTGGCCCTGATGAAACGCGGCGATCACTGCCAGCACCAGCAGCGCCGCCGTATCGGTAATGATGGTTCCGCCGATGGCGGTCGTAACGGCCCGCTGACGCACCAGCCCAAGCCGGCTGACAATCGGAAAGGTTATCAGGGTGTGCGACGAAAACAAAGAGGCCAGCAGCACCGACGCCGACCAGCTAAAACTCAGGATATACCGCCCCATTAAACTGCCGACGACCAATGGGATGATGAAGGTCAGCCCCCCGAAGACGAAGCTGTGATTGCGGTGGCGGATAAACTGATTGCGATCCAGCTCAAGGCCGGCCAGAAACATAATATACAGCAGGCCGACTTCGCCCAAGAGCTGAATTTCAGCCGACCGCTCCAACACCCCCAGTGTGTAAGGTCCCAGCACGATGCCCGTGACGATCAGGCCGATGATGCCCGGCGTCTTGAGCTTGGCCGACAGCAGCGGGGCCGCCAGTGCGATCAGCAGCAGAAGCGCAAAAATCAGCACGGGATTTTCGACGGGCAAATAGTTTTCAAACATCCGTTATCTTCTCCGCAATGTCCCCAAACATCAACCGTCCGAAGTCTAAAGATACACTTACCCCCTGTCAAGCCAAAAACTTAAGGCCGCTGGACGCATTTTGCTTGACCGACTTTCCGGTAGCGGGTTTAATAATTGACTGCGTAATGTCTGGAATCTGTAAGAAACCATAAACTCTCTTTTTTTCAGGAAAGGTGAAAACACCATGAAAGTCAGTCAACGCGCACAGGCCGTACCGCCGTCTGCGACCATCGCCGTGACCAATCGTGCCAAGGAAATGAAGGCTCAGGGGCTGGATGTCCTGGGCTTTGCCGCCGGAGAGCCGGATTTTGACACGCCGGACTTCATCAAGGAGGCCGCGATAGACGCCCTGGAAAAAGGTCAGACCAAATACACGCCCGCCGCCGGTACGCCGGAGCTTCGCAAGGCCATCGCCGAAAAACTCAAGAACGAGAACGGTCTGGACTATAAATTCAATCAGATTGTCGTCAATCTCGGCGCCAAGCACTCGGTCTTTATGTCGATGCAGGCCGTGCTGGATCCGGGCGATGAGGTACTGCTGCCGACGCCTTACTGGGTGACCTATCCGGAGACGATCAAGCTGGCGCAGGCCAAGGCGGTCATTCTCGAAACGTCCGCCGAAACCGGCTACAAGATTACGCCCGCCCAATTGAAGGCGGCGATTACCGACAAGACCGCTCTTCTGGTGCTGAATTCGCCGAACAATCCCGGCGGCTTTTGCTACAGCCCCGACGAACTCAAGGCGCTGGCCAAAGTCCTCGAAGGGACGAAGGTGATGGTGATAAGCGATGAGATTTACGAGCGGCTGGTCTATGGCGACAACACATTCCTCAGCTTTGCGGCCATCAGTGAGGACGCTTACAATCGCACCCTGACCATCAACGGTCTGAGCAAGTCGTTCTCGATGACCGGTTGGCGGCTGGGCTATACCGCCGGCCCGGTGGATGTGATTAAGGCGATGAGCCAAATGCAGGATCACATGACCCAAAACCCCGTGTCTTTTACACAACCGGCGGCCATCGCGGCGCTGAAAGATACCACCGGCGCTGTCGAGAAGATGCGGGTGGAGTTTGAAAAACGCGGCGTCTTCATGGCCGAAAAACTCAACGCCATCGACGGCGTTCAGTGTGCCGCCCCGCAGGGCGCGTTTTACTGCTTCCCGGATGTCTCGGCCCATTACGGCCGCACCATCGGCGGCGTCACGCTGACTAACAGTATGGATTTTGCCGCCGCTTTGCTCGAACAGGCTCTGGTGGCGGTCGTGCCGGGCGATCCGTTCGGCAGTCCCAAAAATATCCGCCTGAGCTTTGCCTGCTCGATGCAGCAGATTGAAAAAGGAATCGCCCGTATTCACGAATGGCTGAAATAACACCGCAAACGGATTTAGTGCCGGCCTTCCGCTGGAAAAAGCCGGTCATTCTGGCAGCGCTTGCGCTGTTCGGCTTTTACGCCTCTACCCACATGGTGGCCGCAGGCGATACGTGGGTTGCGCTGGCGTGCGGGCGGCACTTTGCCAACCACGGCGTCGATACGGTCGAGCCGTTCAGTTTTAACTCGCACCCGGCCGGGCCGAGCGACGAGCAGCTCGCCGCGTTTCCCGAATGGACGCACGGGATGATCCGCTTCTGGCATCCGACGGGGTGGATCAATCAGAACTGGCTGACGCATCTGACATTCTATAAATTGGCGACGTGGTTCGGAAGCGACGGCGACTATAATTATGAAACGCTGGTTTATTGGAAATACGCGCTGTTCATCACGACCATCTTTGTGGTGTTTGCATTGGGCAAGACGCTGGGGGCGGGCGATTTTCTATCGCTGGTCGCCGCCTGCTGCGCGATGGTCATCGGCCGGTCGTTTTATGACATCCGCCCGGCCTGCTATTCCAATCTGCTTGTGCCGCTGTTTATTCTGCTTTTGGCGCTGAGTACCTACAAACATTACAAATACATCTGGCTAATGATCCCGCTGATCGTCTTCTGGGCCAATGTGCACGGCGGCTATATCTACGCTTATTTGATGCTGACGCCGTTTATGGCGGTGCATATCCTGCTGAATCTGCCGCGGCGATGGTCTCTCTCGCTCGGCCTGTCGGGACTGTGGATGGTGCTCTACTTGCTGTCCTACAAGTTCCACACCAATATGTACTATCTGGAAGTGATGCAGGTTGTTCAGCCGGATTACGAAGCGACAAGCTTTGTGAGCGGCCTTCTTGTCACCGGCGTTGTGCTGGCGGCGATCTCGCTTATTCTGGCGGCGTGGCGCAACGCCCCGAGCGGCTTGTTTTACAGCTTCCACGTCGTGGTCTCGCTGGTCTATCCGATTGTGCTGTTGGCAAGCAATCAGCTTCAATTCCCCGCCGGCCTCAATCCGCAATTTATGCGGATATTGAACCATTTTATGTTCAGTCACATCGCGGGGTTTCTGCTGCTGCTTGTGCTGGGTGTGCTGGTCGTTGTGCTTTTGGCAATGACCAAGGAGCGGTTTGTCCGCATTCCCAATCGCACCATCGGGCACATTTTCGCCGCCGCCGGGGTGTCGTTTCTGGCGATGATCCTGTTCAACCCGTTCCGTCTGACCAACCTGACGCACACCTTCGAGATCAGCATCAGCGAACACGCCGCTTCGTGGCGCGCGGTCAAGGAATGGCGTCCGGCGTTTGACTGGATGGATCCGACCACCGACCTGCCCAACCCCGTCGGCGATCAGGGCGCCTTTGCGGTCATGGTGATTGTCGGCCTGGTTATTCTGTCGATCTGGGCGACGTTTCATTTGCTTCGGCCCGCCACTCGTCCTGTGCGAAAAGGCCCGCGTCATCAGGCCACCTCGATTGTCCCGCCCGAAATCGGCTGGCCCAAAATTGACATGGCTTTGACACTTGTCGGTCTGCTGACGATTTATATGGCTTTCGAGTCGCGACGCTTCATTGCCTTGGCCGGTCCGTCGGCCAGTCCCGTGCTGGCGCTGTTCGTCTTTCAGATCGGGCAGATGTTCACCGCCCGCCGAAACTGGCAAACCACGCAGAGACTTGAGCCTTCTCTGCCGCCGCTGATGTGGCAAAAATACGCATGGGCAGTTGTTGCGGGCTTTCTGGTCGTGTTCGGGGGCTGGGTCGGGCTGAAATACCACCGCATCTATCGTGCTCCCTGGCCGGTTGACGGCAGGCGCGACTCGGTGTTTATGCGCATGACCGCCTCGCAACAAAAGCCCTTTGAGGTCTGCGACTTCATCAACGCCAACCAACTGACCGGCCGCATCTTCAACTATTGGACCGAAGGCGGCGGATTGGTGTTTGGCCAGAATCCCGATCCCGAAACCGGGAAAACGCCCCTCCAGCATTTTATGGACGGCCGTGCCCAAGCGGCGTTCGACCACGACACCTTCAAGCTGTGGCAGCACATTTTCAGCGGCGGCTCGCTGGCCATGCAGATCGCCCAAGAGGGCAGAAACCCAACCACCGATGAACTCCGTCAAATCGGCGCATGGCTTGATGAGGAGTTCAAAGCACGCCAGGTGTGGATTGTTCTGATGCCGAGGATTCAGATGGTCATCAACTCGACCTTTTTGCAGGCGATCACGACGACGCCGAACTGGAAAACAGTGTACCTCGACGATATGCAGCATCTTCTTGTCGATGACGAAAGCGAACAGGGACGACAGCTCGTTGCCGATGTTCTCGAAGGGCGGGCGTTGTTCCCGGACGAATTTTCCAGACAGATGACCCTTGCGCGGCTGACGCTTGAGACCGACGACCCTCGCCATAGCGGCAAACTCCTCGACTATGCGGAGGCGGTGGTTCGCCTGCGGCCGGGGCAGGAGTCGATGATCGTACTGATTCAGGCAAGCTATGTGCCGATGTATCGCGACAAAGCAAACCTCGCCATGCGCGAGTACCTTGAATCGTTTGCGGTTGGCCGCGAGGCATTTAAACGAAAAAGCGGATATCTTCAGCATTTGTCCTCGGCAATCGTTGCCGCACGGCATCTGGCCTCGTTAAATCCGCCGGATGAAGCAGAATTGATACGTCTTGCCGAATCACTTATTCAGGAATCCCTAGACATCAGCAAACGCCACGCCTGGTAGAATGACGATGAAAGATCAAATGCCTTCAAATGGCTCACCTTCAGCCGCGTTCGTTTCGCTGAGCGTGTTCTTTCCGTGTCGAAACGAAGAGGCGGCGGTTGAGCCGCTGACGCAAACGGCCGTTCAGGTGCTTGATGGGATCGGCGCCGACTACGAGGTCATCATCGTTAACGACGGCAGCACCGACCAGACCGGCGCCATCGCCGACCGGCTGGCCGCACAGAATCCGCGCATCCGTGTCGTGCATCACCCCATCAATCGCGGCTATGGCGCCGCGCTGACCAGCGGTTTTCGCGCCGCGACCAAAGAGCTGGTCTTCTACACCGACGGCGACGGTCAATTCGACTTGAACGAACTGCCGCCTCTGCTGCCGCTGATGGCGCAATGTGACATTGTCAGTTGTTACCGCCTGAACCGTCAGGAAGGCGCGATCCGCAAATTTAACGCCTTCTGCTGGGGGCGCCTGGTCGGGTTGCTGTTTGATCTGCCGCTCAAAGACATCGACTGTGCCTTCAAGCTCTACAAACGCCGCATCTTTGACGATATGGAACTGCTCAGCACCGGCGCCCTGATCGATACCGAA
Source organism: Phycisphaerae bacterium (assembly GCA_012729675.1). Taxonomy (GTDB): domain Bacteria; phylum Planctomycetota; class Phycisphaerae; order Sedimentisphaerales; family Anaerohalosphaeraceae; genus T3Sed10-213. The sequence continues at coordinate 10,800 of JAAYCR010000057.1, forward strand.
ATCCTCGCCCGCGCCAAACGCAAGGGCTGCACCATCACTCAAGTCGGCGTCCGGCACTATCCGCGACTGGCCGGCCAGGCGACCGGCGCCAGCCCGGGGGTGATCCTGCGTGCGTTTAAAGAACTGTTCAAACTGCGGCGTCAGATTTTACACCCGGAGCAGCCATGAAAGTGTTTCGCACGCAGCAATATATTCGCCCCGATCTGCAGGCGCATATCTTTTCCAAAGACCTGCTGGACAATGTCCGCAAACTTCGGAGCCTGTGCCCGGCGCGCACCAAATTCTGCGCCGTCGTCAAGGCCAACGCCTACGGCCACGGCATCACCGAGATCGTCAACATCCTCAATACGCCCGACGTGGATGCTTTTGCCGTGGCGACGTTTTACGAAGCCCTGCATATCGCCCCGCTGGCCGGCAAGCGTCCGATCCTGATTCTCGAACCGCTCAATCCCGTCTGGACCGTCGAGCAGATTCGCATCTGCGCCCGCGAGGGTTTTGAGTGCGTCTTGGCCTCGACCGAAGCACTGGACTACATCCGAAGCGTTCTGGCCGATACCGCGCTGACTCTGCGGGTGCATCTGAATATTGAAACCGGAATGGGCCGCTGCGGCGTCGAGCCGGAACTGGCCGCGACACTGCTCGACCGCATCGCCGACAACGGCAACATCCGCCTGGTCGGGGTCTTTACACACTTTGCCACCGCCGACGAAGAAGACCTCTCGTATGCCGACCAGCAGATTGACCGCTTCGAATGTTTTCTGGGCGTTCACAAGCTCAAGAACCGCCCCGACGTGACCATCCACGCTTCCAACAGCGCCGGTACGATCAAACTGCCGCAGGCGCACTACGACATGGTGCGATGCGGCATCTCGATGTACGGCTATTACTCGCGCCGGATGAGCCACCCGCCCATCCAGCTCAAACCTGTCCTACGTCTGGAGGCGCCGGTTGTTCAGCTTCGCCATATTCCCGCCGGCCACCCGGTCAGCTACGGTTGCTCGTTTGTCCCCACGCGCGACACCCACGCCGCCATCATCCCGTTGGGCTACGCCGACGGCTACCGCCGCTGTTTTTCCAACCGCGCCGCGATGAAGATCGGCCCGCACGCCGTTCCCGTCATCGGCCGCGTCTGTATGGATCAACTGATTCTCGATGTAACCGATATCCCTTCGGTCGAATTGGGGCAAATGGTCACCGTGCTGGACAATGACCACGATTCGCCCTGCTCGGCCTACGCACTGGCCGATTGGGCCGATACCATTTGTTATGAGATACTGACTTTTATTCACGCCCACGTCAATCGGATCGTCCATTGACAAAACTCGGCATTTCATGGAAAATGATGCTGTAATGCAGAATTTAACGCCTAAAAATACGACCCATTTATTTGTCTATGGCTCCTTGCGTGAACCGTCGATCTTCGAATCCGTCTGCGGCTTTAGCTTTACCCTCAAGCCGTCCGAGTCGATCCCATGGAACGTGCTGGCCGCCGAACTGGCGATGCTGCCCAATCATCGCCGCGTCAGCCCCGACAATGTCTATTTCTACGCGATTCCCGACCCCAGCGCAAAAATACAGGGCTTTGTCATCTATGACGTGCCCCCGTCGGCGATGGCCGTCATCGACAAGTACGAAGGCCAGCATTATGATCGCGAAACCGTCAGGGTCAACACGGCTAATGGTGTGGTAGAAGCGCAGGCCTATCTGGCCAGTCCCAAATCAATGAAAAATCGCTTCGGCGACCGGTTTCATGTCAACCTCATTCACGAGTTGTGGCTGCGCAAACGGATTGAGAAATTCTTTGACACCCACACGCGTCCCGGCGAAAAATCGCCCGACGCCCACATCGAACGTATGGCCCGCCGCGAGCTGATCGGAACCACCGAGCGTGATCTGGTCGTCAGCCACCTCGGCCAGGACGCCGTCAGCGATTATTACCTCGAACAAGAGTTGGATCGCTCGCTTCCTTCCATTCAGCCCCTCTTCCAAACCCCTCAGGCGGCGCCTTATCTGGAAAATTACCTCGTTCTGGTCATCAAACAAGCTCTGCTGAACCACTACGAAGCGATGATTCTGGAACGTTTCCGTTTTGAGCTGGATCGCTTGGCGCCGAACCCTCGCTATTTTAACCGATGTTTGAGCGTGCTGATTGCCCTGCGAATGGTCAACAGCAACCACGCCTCGGTCGATATGATCCTTCGCCGCGCCTTAGAGACCATGCCGTCCAACGGACGGTACGACCTGATCGACTATGTCAAATTCTCCGTCTCGGCGGCCGAAAACACCTTTGACCCCCGCGTCGTTCAGGGCGATATGCACATCATCCGCAACAACCTTCAGCCCGGCCTGATGCCGATGGGCGCCGAGGTCGAGCTGAGCAATCTGGGCTTTCGCGCAGTCGATAAAGTCCCCGCCCATCAGGACATCGCCTTCGACGGCTTCCGCTACTTTCATGAATTTGCGCTGGATGTGCTCACCTGGCGGCTCGGCGGCTACGTCGATGACCATTCGGGCGATCCCGGCCCCGGCAAACGCGGCTTTTTCGAGCTGGCTCCCGGCCGGCTCAACACCCTCGGCGAAATCTCAAAACCCGCTACGCCCGATCCATGGGTACTGAACCAGTTGATTCATGAGATTGTCCGATTCTACCCGGTCAACCCCCACAGTCTGCATCTGTCGTTCCAGCTTCGCCAGACCCAGATCGGCAAGCAGACCATTTTGCCGATGAGCTTTGTCAAATGCCTGTTTGTTCTGGGCGGCGGCACACAAATCACCGCAAGTGGCCGAATGGGTGTCTCGCGGATGATTCAAAACGAAATCCAGCGCAGCGACTGCGGCGAAGAACTGATCTTTGCCCGCACCAGCAAACGGCACTTCAAGATGACGCCCGACGCCGCCCCTAATCAGACAGCCAAAAATCCGACCTATATCAATCAATACAAGTTTATGCGTCTGGAAGGCCGCGCCAACTATGAGCCGCTGATCATGGCGCTCAAGGGGCTTCAGCTTTCGATGAATCCGGGCAACTACCTGACCCCTGAACAATTGGCCGCCAGCCGCCGCCTCCGCAGCGAGTACCGTGAGCTGCGCGAATGGGCCGCCGCTCCCGAACCCATCTCACGCCGCACCAAAGGCCGCTTTCTGGACGCCATCTACGACGGCCTGATGAACGAGGCTCACCGTCGCCCCTACCACAAACTCCACTACATCGACTGGGCGTTGGGCGCAATAGACTTGCAGATACGGATGTTCAACAAAAAAATAGAACACGGTCCCGACGGCCCGGTGCCACTGGTCACGGCCGACGAAATCGAAGCCCTGCGGCGCAAAGGCCCCACCTCACAGTAAAACACAATACTCGATAACGTTTTATGATGACAAGGTACAAAAAGGCATAAGGTAAAAGTACAGGGCACAAAGCAAAAAGGAATGATGCGCTTGCCCGCGGCCAACACGAATGCCGGCCGCTTATACTCATTTTTTTGCTTTGACCCTGTACTTATTTCTTTTTACCTTGGCCTTTGTACTTCGACAGGGAGCATCTTAATGATTTACCACTCGGTGATCACTAAGCCCTGACTATCCTTGAAACTGCCTGTGAGGATCATAATCATATCGATCAACGCCCAAATTCCCAGTCCCCCACAGGTCAGAATCTGCACGATGCCTGTGCCGATTTTACCCACATAAAACCTATGCACACCCAAACAGCCCAAAAAAAAGCAAAGCAATGATGCGACCAGTCGTTTCTTCTCGGATTTGCCAGCCATAATTCTACTCTCCTTTAAAACTCAGTAACCGTTCACGGGTTTTATCGCCCCGACGTATCGGGAGTGAGTGACGCACCCAAGCTCAAATACTCACTTTTATACTATTTCTCTGCGTTATAGCATATTCTAAAAAGGGTAAAAGGAAAAAAAAGTTAAAAGAGATGACGCTCTTGCATAAGGCGTTCACATCATTGCATCAACCTTTTCGGTCAGTTCTCGCACGTGGGCGGCCGAGGCGTCGAACATCGCCTGTTCCTGCGCGGTCAATTTCAATTCGACCACCTTCTCGACGCCGTCTACGCCCAGCATCGCAGGGACGCCGACAAACTCACCCTTGATGCCATACACGCCGTCGCAATAGACGCAGCAGCTCATCACCTGCCGCGTATCTTTCAACATCGCCTCGGCCATCTTCACCGCTCCGGCCGCCGGCGCATAATAGGCGCTCGTCCCCAGCAGGTTGACGATCTCGATGCCGCCCTTGCGCGTGCGTTCGACCAGTGCCTCAATCCGGTCGGCCGTCATCAGTTCGGTCAGCGGTACACCCGACACCGTCGTATAACGCGGCAGGGGAACCATATCGTCGCCGTGGCCGCCCATCAAGACGCCGCTGACATCGCCGACAAAGACTCCCAGTTCCTCGGCAATAAAACACGCAAAACGCGCCGCATCCAGCACCCCGGCCATCCCCATCACCCGCCGCTTTTCAAATCCGCTGACCTTGGCCGCCACATACGTCATCACATCCAGCGGGTTGCTGACCACGATGATCATCGCCTCCGGCGACGTCCGCACCACCTGCTCGGTGACAGATTTAATGATCTGGGCGTTCTTGGCCAGCAGGTCGTCCCGGCTCATCCCCGGCCTGCGGGCCAGCCCGCTGGTAAGAATCACCACATCACTGCCGGCCGCCGCTTCCCAGTCGCGCGTGCCGACCACCCGCCCGGACGACGCATACACCCCCTTGGCCTGCGCCATATCCAGCGCCTTGCCCTCGCTAAGCCCCTCGACAATATCCAGAAGCACCACGTCGCCCAGCCCCTTGTCCGCGGCGATAAAGGCCGCCGTCGCCCCCACATTCCCCGCACCCGCCACTGTAATTTTCGCCTGCTTCATTGCTTCTCCACTATTGAATCGACAATATCCCGTTGCACTTTCGCCGCCGCCGACGAAAGGCCCAATTATAACGCCGGGCGAACCCGTTGCAACTGCTTTTACACCCCCCTCGAAACGCTGAATTTTCTTGTGTGAGATTCTTTTCCGGCAGGACATTTTGGCTTTGAATTGGGTTTGTTTTTTACAGTCATCAGTTGTCAGTGATCAGTAAACAGTTGTGGAATAGTATCTTACGATTTTTGCATAAGAGGAAATTGGGTTTGTTTGTTCATTTTTAAGGAGTCAGAAGTCAGGAGACAGGAGTCAGGAGATCGAATTTTTCTTGTTTTATGAGCCACTTGCAAAACCCTCCGAAACGCGGCAGAACCGTTCTGGCGCTAACGTTTCGGAAAGCCTCACTATTCATGCCTTAAGATAGCGACATTCCCGTCGATTGTCAAGTCCGAAATCCG